>DDVI01000123.1 GCA_002345205.1 Bdellovibrionaceae bacterium UBA2316
GATGATCTAGCAAAATGGCTCCGACGATTTTGTCGGAGCGCTTGGTTTTGAATTCGAATCTTGGTCGCCCCCTTTTAAAGGCTAATCAAAATCTGACAACAACAAACCCTGTCCTACAGGACCAGGGTTTGTTGTATGTCCATTGTCATCAAACTGATGATTGAGGATTATTTCATGGTTACTAAAGTGCCAGTGGATAATCCTCTGCACTTAGGTTCAGAATGAAATTTAGTTAAAAGGCGTGTCGCCGTTTTAGAATCAATCTTCATAAATTTCAAATTGGTCTTACCAAAATTTGCATCACCTTCAAGACCCAAACCTACTGATCTAACATTGCTTAAAACCATTTGCTTAGTTGAGCCTACTATAAATTCCAAAGAATTGGCCGAACCTCCTAAAGAAGACGATACTCCACACGCCGCAATTCTGTCCGTGTTAGTACCAAATATTACTAATCGAACACCTGCTCCATTGATTCCCTCTTCTTTTGTACCCTCTAAGCAAACCGCAGGAAACATAGAACCAGGCATATAAAGTTGATAGCATCCATCCCAGTCAACGGCGCCATAAGACTTAACTGCAATAAGGGCAAAAAATATTATTTTCGCGAACATTGTATTTTTCATGTGAATTTCTCCTATAAAAAGTTATTTAGAACATATTTGTTTTCTATTTCGAAAGTGTAATATATATGACTTTATAGAAAAAGTCGCCTGTAGTGTTTTAGACAAAGTGACCATTTAGGGAATATTAAAACAAAAATAGCGTCAGTAAAGCACCTCATCCTTTTATAGACTCAAAGAAACAACTCGCAATCTAAATCTCGAAGATAATATTTCAAGTTATCAGATTAGGTCTGGAATTATAGCTGATAGCGTCCAATTCTAAGTTATTAAAGCAACTAGTTCGAGCTACCGGGTTAAACTCTTACTTTCCAAATCAGTAATAATTTCTAACCTGATGTCTTCAATGGTAAGAGGTTGATCAGAATATATTTCATTAACTTTTTTAAGTTTTGTAACACCTATAGTGGTCCATTCTAAAAATCGATTTTGCCAATAGGTGGAGGCACCGGTTTAGGAATGGTCAGTTTCCACCGGTTTACCGGTATCGGGTGGTCAGAAACCACCGCTTCAAAAGCGGACGTTTACTATTTTGGCAAAAGACTACCAAGCTCGTTTTTTTCCGTGCGAAATAGTTTAAGATTATTTTTTACTACATCAAGAAATCGCCACGTGGCCTTTCACTGTGGATTGAACAAAGGCCACAGCAAGTGTGTTGGGTTGACAAGAAAAATGAACCTAGTGCCTCTTGCGAACTTCAGTGCTTAACGGCCAAGACTTCATTCATTGGGAGCACAATTATTAAAAAAATCGGCATGCCTCAAGATGAATTAATTTTCATGAGCGAAATTATGACTGAGAAAAACGAAAAAGTGCCGTACTTATCAAAACAACAACCTACTTGCTACAACCGCTAACTCCGGTGGATTGCCATATTGGTTAAATTAAGCAATTGAATAAAAGAAAAAGAATTAAAAAATAAGCTCATTTGTCCCTTATAGAGCGGTGACTCACGCTTGACCATGCGCCCGGTAAACCGTTGCGATATGTCCATCCTTAAACCGGTGCGTGCAATAGCTTGAAGCCATCTATTATTTAAAATTCGAATCGCTTTTTCTAATTCTGAATCATCGATCATACCGTTACCCTTTCGGTGGTTAGCGGTACAAACACAAGCTGGACTAATATATGGTTATCGGTGGCGGGCTGCGGTTTTAATCATTGAGAAGTTCAACAAACCAAGATCATAAACTCAAATACAATAAATTGGTCCCCGGGACTGGACTTGAACCAGCACGCCCTTTCGAGCGACGGCACCTCAAGCCGTTGCGTCTGCCATTTCGCCACCCGGGGATGTCGTTAGATTTTGTTATCTAGGTTACCAAAATCGTGACTTCCTTGTATACCAGTTTTTAATCTAAGTTATTAACTCCCTTATTCTTTCCCCGTGGGTGACACAAATACCTCAGTGTCTACCAATTTCACCACGGGCGCACTGTATGTAGGATATTAGAATCCTTGAATAATCGATGTCAAGGGAGGGCTAATTTATTTCCAAGATTTGTTTTCGAATACCCGAATGCAATCACGAGCGTTTGAATTTAAGCTGAGTTTACTCTCTGGTAATTTCCAAGGTTCTTTGTCCCAGCCGGCATGATGCTTATATAAAAAATAGTTAACGGCCGCAATGGACAAGTCGCGGTTCTTTTTACCTACGACATTCATCGATTGCGTCCAAAGAAGGGCATCTGTTGGACATAGAAAATCTAGATACTTTGAAGAACTGTAATGATTTAACGACGACGCAAATTGGTTCCGTTCAAACACAACCGATTTTACATCGCCTTTTCTAATCTGAACGCGATTGTTAATCACGCCCGCAATCAACGGCAGAACGTTTGCCGATTGAGTAGGGCAGTTAGCAGCGATCGTTTCCGCGTAGATCAATCGAGCCGCTAACGCCTGATCGGAATCACTAGCTAATGCGATTCGATAGGCATCATATTTAGATGAATTATCCGAGTTTTTCTTTGTGAACGTAATTATTTTTTGAATATCTGCAGGTTCTTTTACGCAGGTGGGAAGGGGTATCTGTGCAAAAGCCGCTAAGCTCATTAAAAATGGAAAAAGGATCATCGTCATAGAATTATCTAAGCATAACCGAAATCATTTGTCTAGAAACGAGATATCTCAAAGTGTAACGTCGATCTTCTAATCAGACGTTACTCCTAAAACGTTGTAGCTTTGGCAAAAGGAAATGGCACTGGATTTAATTTGATCTAGCTAGATACCAAATTGCACTTTTACCTTGTATGGCAGAACCGGTGCAATTTGAGACAATGTCCTTTTCATTCATTTTAAAACACAGATTGAATGTGATTTTATGTCTATTTGTGTTTGCATTGTCGGCGTCCGCAAATACATTTGGTTCGAAGTTAACTCCTAGTGATAAATCAAAAGCCGAGGACGCTCGATATAATTTCCTTGTCTCAAAATACACGCCGAGTGCGGCTACAATGGAACGCTGGGAACAGGTATTTACGAATCTTAATCATGCGGACGAAAACGAAATGTCTAGGGCCGTCGAATCACTTGTAACCGACTTTTTAAGTCTTTCTGAAAAATCTGCGCAGTTTGCGAAGGACGCTTTGATAGGTTTTCATTCGCTTCGTCGTGTAATGCCGCCAGAAATCAGATGGACGATTGCGGCTCTAGAAATTCAAAACGGTATCGTTAACAAGAGTACACTTGTTGATTTGCGATCTGCAGCTATCAGATCGACAGTCGGGCACGAAAAAGAAGATTTAATATCAAGTTTATTTATGCCAAATCATCAAAGAAAGTACTCAATTTATTCGACTATCGATAAAGGCGAATCAAGAGAGCGCGAAGAATTAAAATTCTATCGCCCAGAAACGGTCGCTTTCTTAATGACGAACTGGCACTTAGTATCTGCAATTGATCCAGACAATTCAAATATTGAAATCGAACGTAAGCGCCTTGAATGGTTTGCTGAAATATTAGAAATGTCGTCATCTTTAACACTAGTAGAACTAGAAAGAGTTTTAAGAATATTTAATAATCCGGCGATGCTGGGTTTTACCAGCGAAGATCGTCGAGCGATATTCCTTGAGTATGGCCTGGAAATTACAAAAAAATTAAGCCATCGCTATGGCCGCTACCAGGTTAATGAGCTTGGAGACATGGTTTATAAAAAGACCGCTGATAAAAGATCTGGTTACGGTAAAATTCGTGAAATAATTGGTAGCTGGATGTTTACCGATATGAAGTTCTTATTGAAAAATGTACCACGCTTACAACGCGAAGGATTTTTTCAATTTGCGAATCTTTTTGAGATGAAATTGTCTGCAGCTGACTTTGCAAACGTTAAGGAGCTAGTGTTATCACGTAAAGTAGATGCCGAAGGCTACTTGTCGGCAGCGATGATGCTTTTAAGTCAAAAAGGTGAAAATAGCCTCTCGGAATCTGAACGCGGACAAATACTAGATTCAACGATCGAAATTATAACATCGGCTGAACATAAAAATGGTTTAGTGGGTCTGTCTGGAAAGGGTCTTGAATACGTTCGTTCTGAGAATGATTTTTTCTACACGACATTAGAGTGGTTCTATAAGTTTACTTTTGATAACAAAGTTCTCACAAATGCCCAAGCCAAAATCCTATTTAACACTAAAATCGTTAGGACGAGCTATCTAAAGGATGAAACGTATCAAAAGCTAGATAACTTGCGACTAAAAGTAGTTTCATTTTCGATGGACTACGACGCCTATCGCGAAGAAATGACTCGCCATTTAGCAAAAGGAACAAACGAAACACCCGCAGAACAAATGCGTTTAGCGCAACGGTTAGGTGAAGTTCTTTTAGAAAAAGACAAGGCCACTGCCGGACAGACAATCCGTGACCGTTATGCCGAAAAAGCAAAATGGGGTTTGTTCGGTTCAAAAGTGAATTGGGAAGCTGAACGTGGCTGGCCTGTTCATTTAATGATTAAAGTAAATCCAAATGATCCAGATCTTCAGCAGCATTTGATCGATGTAATTATAGAGCAGCGTGTAGATAGTGCCATTTCGTCCGGAGACGCGCTGACTTATTTGGCTGAAACAAAAACGAAGTCCCCAAAAATTAAAGAATTCATTGTCCGTCACTTAAGATTCCCGGAAGCGGGCGATTCAGTAAGTTATTTTTTAACACTCGTTCGTTTGTTCCCGGAATCATCATCTGAAATTTTAAGTATAATTTATCGTTTCCGCGGGGACGACAAATTCGTTCCGATGATGAAAGTTCTAATCGATGAAGTTTTAAAAAATCCGGCTATGTTGGCGAATTTGAAAACTGATATCCAAAGGGATTCGGTTCGTACAGAAGCAGGAAAAGTGTACGCAGGTTATAATTTGGCCGACTGGCTGACAATTCAGGTAGAAAAACACAAGAAGACTTCGTGTTCAAAATTCTACTCGGGTAAATAGAAGGAGATTTATGAAAACATTCAAATCTTTACTTAGCATGTTGCTTTCGATTTCACTGATGCTCAGTGGAATTCAAGTTTCGGCCCAAGAGGACCAGTCAAATGAAGACGTTTTCGCTGCCTTGATGGAGACAATGGGTTCGGCCTCAGAAGCACAAGAACGTGACGCTGTTGCTGATAAGGCCGATAAGGCACTTGCAGACGCCTTTGGCGGCGTTGATGAAGTTATTGAAAAATCTTCGGTTCCTTTAGAGTCAATCACTCCCGAGAAAGTCGTCGCCGCAAAAAAGGAAATCGCAAAAACACCTATTAGCAGTGATATTCAAACGGAATATGTCTCTAAGGGTGCGCCTATGTCTATGTTGATTTGGGGCGATGCCAAAACTTCACTGCAAGATACGTTAACTAACCTAACGAAACGTTTGTATTCAAATAATGACAAAGTTAACATTCGCTTTGTAGTGAACTCGGATCCGGTCCCTTGGATGGAAGGTAAAGTAGCCGATTTAAATAGTGAACTACGTATAGAAGAACAAAGGAAGTTCGAAGCAGAGCAACGACAAATTAAACAGCGTGACGAAAAGTTCCCAACTAATATCGTGCGTCCAGCAGCGCCAATCGTTCCTGAACGAATGGGCGCGATCATTGAAATTTCAGCTGGCCAATTTGCGACCGTTAAATCGTTAGATGAATTGGCGGCACGCCTAGCCTACACGCTTGCTAAAATAAATCCGAAAGTATACGGGGTTGCTGAAGACGTAAAGTTCACTCGTAATGAAGATACAATTTCATTAATTAATCAGTTAGTTGAAAAATCTGATAACGAAGATTCTAAAAAGATCAGAAAGTCTAGAGATGAAGTGATCGCTGAATTTTCGGCGATGGAACGTTTGGCTGCCGCTGGCTTTAATCCATGGGCTCTGTATATGTATGAACATCGCGTGTTCACTTGGATGGCCGACGTATTTTTGAAAAGTCCAAATCATGCCATTGGCCGTCGCTTAGTTGGCGATAGCAAATACAAATTGGATGATTGGTCACGTCCGTTCCGTCTTCTTTTGCAATCTAATTATATGGCGCACTTACAGAACACTGAGCGTGGTCGTGGAATGAATTTGAATGATACGCCAATGACTAAATCTTTGAAAAAATTGAGATTCCGTATGCGTGCCTACACTGAACCATTCTACATGGGACTTCCAGCTCATGTAGGTCCGGTTTTAGTGGGCGCCTCTGTTGGTGTTGTTCATTATTATTTCCCAGAAGTAGCGCAATGGGCGATGTCGGCCGTTCATGCGTCAGGCAATGTGGCGGATACGGCTCCGGCTGTAGCTCAAGCAGCACAACAGGCAGTAGCAGAAGTTAAAGGTCCGGGTGTTGCGGAAACAGTTGGTGATTTTGTAACTAAGGCTAAAAGTTACACAGACAGTTTGTTAGAAAATTCATTCCTTACGTCATCTGCTGATTCTAAAACTACGGCAGTTGCAACCAAGACAGTAATGGAATACTTCGCTGACTACAGAATGGCGTTAGCCGCCGTAGGTACAACGGTTGCCGGTATTGTTCTTGCGAAAAATTCAGCATTCTTAGGGGAAATCATGCACTCGATTTCTCGTAGCCGTGAATTGCAAAAAGCCGAAAGGGAAAATTCCAGAAAGGCCCAATTAAGCGTTCAAGAGGAAGTAAATAAGGAAATTTTAGAAAGCAAAGAAATAAATGCGGCTCTAGAGGCCAACCGTCAGCAAAATTCGCAGCCAGTTGAAAAAAAAGCGGCGGTAAAATTAGAATCTGAACCGAACGTAAAACGTGAAGGTGTATACGATCGCGGAGCTAGAACAGCGCGGGAAGCTGGGGAGTTGTTACGTAGTGGAGTTAACTTCATTATTTTGGCTCCGGGGCGTATCTCTGAATCGACTAAAAAACGATATCATGCGCTGGCAGCGGCAGGTCGCGAGTATACTATTCGTCGTCAAATTGAAGCCGCTAAACGTCGTGAACAGCGCGAGCGTGATCTTGAAGTCAAAGCAAAGCTAGCTGAAGAGAAAGCAGCGCAAGATGAAATTGATCGCGTAGCGAAACAAGAAAGAGATCAAGCCAAGATCATTGCAATTTTAAATAAGCGTATTGCAAAGCGTGAAAAGCGAGCTGTAGAAAAAGTCGCCAACGCTCAATATCGTAAAGAACAAAAAGAAAAAAATCGTTTAGCTAGAATCGAAAACGCTAAAAAACGTAAAGAGTTCTATAATGCTGTGGGTGAAAGCACGGTAAAAGCTTGGGAAACATTAGATCGCGTGATTATGTCTGTTCCGTCTCGCACTCAGAATGCGGCTGTGGTAGGACTTCAATTTGGTGCTAGAAAAGCATCTCAAGCTCGTAAAGCAGGTAGTACATTTATTTTTGAATATATTCCTGATCGCGGTCGCGCAACAAAAGCGAGTGTTGTAAAAACAGCAGAAGCTGCGGCTGAAGGTTTAAAGGAAATGAAGCGTTCTGTGGACGCGAAATCTTTAGAGCGCGAACGTCAAAGAGAAAAATTAAAGTCGGCGATTTTAAGGCGCGAAAATATTTTATTTGATGAATCAATCACGCCAAGCCAATTAACAGAAGTTTTAAAACAGATTTCCGATGCGATCGCATCTAGAGAATTATCCTACTTATATACTCAATGGGGTATCACTGAAAAATCGTTCGCAAAGAAAACACGTGCCGACTATTACTTCGGAATTTTGAATCATTGGATGGTGCAGGCTAACTTGTATGGTGTTGACGATATGTCGATCACTAGAATGATTCAGCAATTCGAGAAGTCATTTCATTCCATAGACCAAAAACACCTCTCAAACGAACATCGTGCGATTGGTGTAAAATTCTTAAACCTTGTTAAAGCAAGCCCTGGGTACGAAGTCCAACGTTATATCAGTGCGATTTCAACTCGCGCGGATGTGTCGGGGGTGTACACACGCAATGGAAATGCGGAATCACTCTATAACTCTATTATTGGTGAAACGTTCTCGCAAGCGGCTGATGCTAGATACTACAGCAATTTCCTTACGGCGATGAATTCGCATAAAGCTATTATAGAAAAAGGTTCTCACAGTGACGGAATTGCGGTAGCGACGGTAGAGGCACTAAGATCTGCAAGTGAACAAGATCGTCACAAAGTTAAGAAAGCCTTGTATGATAAAAATGAAAAAGAAGTCATTTCTTGGTTAGGGCAGCCAGAGAGAACACGTCCGGAAATTCGTAAATTTTTGCTATCGATGGCTGATGAATACAATGGAAAATGGCAATATCCTGTTTCTCACCTGAGCTTGGGGCAAGCGCTGAAAGAAATTCATCCATTGGCGGCAATCCGGATTTTGGAGGCTGCGAAACCGAGTGGTCGCACAGATGGTGATCACCACTTTAACTCAAAATTTGCGAAATTTAACTCTAACATGAAGAATTTCATGGATGCACGTCTTGATGTCATGCTTGGCGAGTGGATGAAGAATGCTAAATCTGTAACAGAACTAGCGGCCATGGTAGAATCCGATGCTAAAAAATATAGTGTTGATCCTCAGTTGTTTAGTAGTCGTTTTTACGAAGTAATGAAAACCCGCACGGATTTAATTACATCGTTAGCTGACTATAAAGTGCTATACGAAAAAGATTTTTTCTGGGCACCAGGTAGTGGAGATGAAGAAGTTCGTCCATTAGAAAGACCGTTAAAAGCCCTGTTAGATGCAAAACGTAAAGAATTTTCGAACAGTCCTATTTGGATGTATGACCCCGTACTATCTGAGTCGATTCAATCAACAACGATGCGTCGTTTGATCAGTCTTGATCAATATCCAAAAAGTTACCAAGAGATCGTAAACCTGTGGAGACAGATGACATCACGGGGTGTATCGACGGTAACAGATGATATGCTGGGCAGCTTAATGAAAAATGCCAATGCTAAAGACATCGCTCAATTAGAAACGTATGCGGTTTCTGAAGGTCGCGTATTTGATCAAGTCGCGCGTGATGAATTTGCGATTCGTCAAATCAAGCGTTTGCCGGAATATGATTACTTAATGAATAATCTGTCTGCTGGCGAAGACGTTCGTCGCGTGGCTTTAGAAAACTTTTTATTGCGGTCTCAAAATATTATGAGTGAAATGGGAATTCGTTATGCTGAATTCTTGGAAGAGCTTTCGGTTGAAATTGGTAGTACCTTTGAAGAAGCACAACGTTTAGATAAAGCCAAAAAGAGCCGTTTAATTGACTCGGCCTACAACGCAGCTAGCAAGGAAGTTAAAGATTCACGCGTAGGGATGTTCGAACAAATTCTGGCTCACGTGAAAACATGGAAACCGAAAAATCAATTTGAGTTCCTATTGTACTTACGTGGAAACATCGAGGCGACTGATTTTATCAAAGAACAGTTCCCAAGATTTGGCCCAGAACGTATTCGTAAAATCTACCAAAGCTTACCAATGGAAACAGCGATGGGTGTGGCTAGTTTATACTTACAAGGAACTCTATTAGCGCGTAAGGATGTTAATGAAGGTTACGGAAAGAAACTGACTGAGTATATTGTAAGCCAAGGTGCTGATGCCGATACTCAAAAATACGCTAATTTATTGCTAAATGGATTGTTGACGGGATTGGATGTTTCTAAAAATCCTCCGTTCAAGTTAAAAGTAGTCAGTGCGCTTGTAGCGATGAAACCAGAGCAAAACAAAGGCGCCACTGTTCAGTTGAACGGAAATGATAGCCAAGTATCTGTAGGTGAAACGATCAAGGTTATCCTAGAAAAGTTCCCTGGAGTTGGTCCAAAGATTGGTCAGTTCTTAGTGGGTACAAATCGGCTACCAGAAGATATCAACAAAGTATTGATTGGTACTCAAGATAAGTCGTTACCACCAACACGTTTTGAAATGTTCACTGATATTTCTGAAATTGTAGGTAAAGGTCAAAACATTGGTATCGAGCTTGGAAACTTGTTAGGTGCAGGGTCATTGAAGTACAGCGCCTTAGGAAAATTCAACGGTAGACCGGTTGCTTTACAGATTTTCCGTAAGGACGTTCAAAATAATGTCGATTTCCAAATCGCAGCTTTGCACGGGATGATTGATGACCTAATTAAAAAAGGTGGAACGGAATGGGCCTTCTTACGCGTGATCGTTGATGGTGCCGTGAATGCCGTTTACCGTGAAAAGGACTTCTTGCAAGAAGCTGCAAAAACTAAAATCGCGCGCGAACAATTATACACGGGATTTAATACGGATGAATTCTTGATTACCGTTCCTAAGCAGCAACAGTTAAACAAACGTCTTTTAGTTTCTGATTACGCAAAAGGTATTTCGTTCAAAGATGAAACATTCCCTGAAGCGGATAAGCTTCCAGTAGCGGTTAAGCTTTTAGAAATGGAAGCTAAAATCCTATATGGACAGTCGTCAGGAACAATCACGTACGACACCGATCGCCATGCGGGTAACTACTTGATCGATATCCAAAATGGAAATGGAAAGAAAAAGTATGTAATATCACCAATCGATTTCGGTCAGCTGACGACAATTACAGTTGAACAACGTGATCGCGTAGAAAGATTATTCTCGTTGTCTTCGTTAATCGGTCAATTCGGTCATAATGAATGGCTGGTTGAAAAAGTGGCGCAGGAGTTTGGATTAAAAGGCAAAAATTTAGAGCGTTTAAGTCATAATTTGAAAGAATTCTTCCCATTGAAAAATGCGGGTGGATCAAATTCTGATGGTAAAGAAGGAAAAGCGATTACGGACTACTTTTCAATGATCGCGGCAATCAATGAATCATTCCGTGATCATAAAAACGGTGGATTTCACAAAGACATTGATATGGCATCTTTAGATCCAGATTTGCGTAGTGGAAAATTAGATTTTGCCTACACAGATTTCGTACGCGCGATCATTCAGTTAAATCAGTACGAAGACGTAGTTAAGGTTCCACAGCACGTGAAAACTCCGAGTAAAATTCTTTCTGAACGCGTGAAGGATAAGGTAGCGAAGCATTTAAAAGAGATGGAATTGAGCCGTTGGCAACGTCTAGGTCTGTTCAAAATGAACGCGGAAAACTGGTTGAAGTCTAAAGTGACAGGTGAAAAGTATGAAGAAATTCAATTCAGACTGAGCCGTGAACAACTAGATAAGTTCTCTGTAATCGGTGGTAAAAACGTGCAAACGACGGTGACAGCTAAGGTTTCTAGCTCGGCACTTCAGTGTCGTCAGTTCTATAAAGGTGGCTTAGCTCGTTAGTTTTGATAGAGCGGCCAGAAGTGGCCCTCTATCAAAAGTGTAGACATTTAAAAGCTACAGAAGTGAATTAAAACGGGTTTGGATTGGAACGGGAGTCGCATTATGTGACCTCGGTGTAAAAAACGAAACTTTAAATTTTTAAGAACAAAGAAAGTTAACAACAATAAGGAGACTTTATGAAATTATCAAAATCTTTACTATCAGTATTGGTAGCGTCAACAATTGTAATGAGCGGAACATCTGCATTCGCGGTGACAAGCACAGAAAACCTTCAGGCAGCGTCTTTGGTTCAGATGAAACAACAAACTGATATATTAGCATTGGATATGAAAGCCTATCAAGACATGGGTATCGTATTAGCTAGTGCGAAAAGAAGCGGCGCTGGTTTTCAAACAGCTCTTTCTACATCAGGTACGGTCACGACAGCTGGTACTGCTTTAGCTGGTCTTTCCGGTGCGGCTCGTATCTATCAACAATTTGCTAAAGCATCTAGCCCATTCGTTAGAAACGGTGGCAAAGGTTTCGTTCAAGTTATCTTAAAATGGAGCGCGATTGCAGCGGCAGCTGGCGCAGCGGCTTCTGTGGGTTCATCTATTTTCTTGGATCTTAGCGCAGCTGACGTTGAAGCCGCTAAATTGGCTTTAGCTCAAAAAGAACAAGAAATGGCGATGAGACGCCAAATGATCGCGGGTATCGCGGCTAAAGCGGGCGCTACTGTGACTCAAAACATCGAAACAAAAGAGATCGTTGTTTCTGGTTTAGATGGTTTACAAAACATCTACGGTTCTGGCGTACTGACTTTACCTATGCCAATGCCAGTTGCAGTTCCTGCTGCTAGATAATTTTCTAACTTAGACGATTAATTAATGCCCCGACTTGGAAACGAGTTGGGGCTTTTTATTTGGTGGGTGATTGGTCGTGCGCAGCTGCCGCTTTGGCAATTTCAATAAATTCAAGGCGTTTAGCTTTCATCTCTGGGGACGTTTCATCGTATTTGATTTTCATTTGGTCAAGCGTGCTCAGGTAATCTTGATAAAACTCGTTTCCACGTTGTTCAGCAGTCATCTCGTTACTTCGGCGAGCCTCGGCATCCATTTGTTCCATAGCTAGCATAAAACGCCCACCCGGCGTCGTCATTTTATATAGAGTCGGGCCCATTGTAATGAAAAACATACTTGTAAACACAGCGGAGTAGGTCCATTTCATCACGTCGCGGGTATGAACTACCTTGAACATGGATTTCAATTTTTCTTTGGCATCCTCAGTCGCTTTTTTAAATCCGTAAAGACGAGCTGTAGATAAATCACCTTTATCTAGGCTAATTTTGATGACCTGTCCGAGCCCAGGTACATAGGGTGGCATTAAACTTAAGACCGTAGTCGGGGATAAGCGAACGTCAAAACCAACGGCGTACTGTGCCCAGATCGCAGATCCCCACAGCCCGGCGAATAACGCCGTATCAATCCAAGGTGCATTATCTTTCAACGCCTGAACAAACTTTTGAGTCAATGTTGGGTCTGATACAATGGTTTTAAATGTCGCTTCCATGTTTTCATTAAACAGCGACGTCTGAAGTCGCTCGCGAATAAGTGCATCGTCCATTCGCTCCCACGTTTCTTTTAAACTTCTCGTTTCATAAAGAGTACGCCAGCGTCCGGGCGGTCGATTGAAAACACGATAAATAGCTACGATTAGATTTGAAAACTTAATCTGAGATAGCGTTTCATCTTTAGTGTAGTTATTAATAACAGACTGTAATTTTTTAAGTTCACGTGGTGAGAGTTGCTCTAAGCGATCTTCAAATCGAAACCCTTTGTAGTTTTCGCGTGCGGAGAGAACTTCAATAACGGCCAAGAATTCTTCTGGGGATCGAATAGAACGTTTGATGTCTTCATCAGTAATGCGTTCTTGTTTTAAAAGATTGGCTTTGTAAACTTGAAAAAGTACCGTGTTGAAATACTTTTTATTGTTCGCATAGAAATGCAAACACGAATTCTGTGGAGGCAGGCTAGATGAAAATTCGATCGATTGAGCGGGCGGAACGGGACTGTTTATCGCTGGGCTAAATAAAAGCCCAGCGATAAACAGTATTATCCCCAGTGTTGAAAAGGAAAACCGATTCAAAATAGTCACATAACTATTTCGGAATTTGCGATTTAGGCCTTAACCAAGTTACTGACAACTAGCCTAGCAAATGATCGAGTTTCCTCTGCGGATTCTCAAAACGAGACACTTATCGTGCCTGCTCATTCCAGCGCCGATGCAAACCACAGAGCTGTTTCTTGTTTTTTTTCGCTGTTGATGAAATACTTTTCGTATGAATTTATTTATCCGTTTGATCCTGGTTTCGATCTTTGCCCGACTGCGGAACAAAGTTTCGGTGTTAGGCCCCTGTTTGACTCCGTTTCGGTGTGTGCCTACTGATTTAGATATCTTACGACATATGAATAATGGTGTGTATTTATCTATTATGGATTTAGCGCGGGTGGATTTGATGATCCGTGCGGGATTGGCTGGAAAATTATCAAAAAATGGAATTTACCCGGTAGTGGTTGCAGAGACGATTCGTTTTCGCAAATCTTTAAAATTATTCGATCGATTTTTTATCGAAACCACGGTTCTCGGTTGGGATGAAAAGGCGTTTATTTTACAGCAGAGATTTTTAAGAGGCGCCGATGTAATCGCCGAAGGCGTTGTTCGCGCGCGATTTCTACGTAAAACAGGCGGCTCGGTTGTGCCGACTGAGGTGCTCGCTCTAGCCGGTATTGAAATGAACAGTCCGTCCTTGCCGGACGCCCTCAAAATGTGGAATCAAAACCAGTTATAACCTCACTGGACCTAGCTATCTAAGCCTTAAAGTAAATTAAAGCGTTTTAAGCTAGGTAGCTAAAAAAATAAAAAAATCAAAAAAATTATTCCCGTCATTAACCCTCAGGGCGGGGGCCGGCGTCTTACTAATGAAAGGCGCTTCAAGGATGAAGAAAGCCTGACAAGATGGGACGTAGTTAAGCTCAAAGTGGAACGTTAAAAGACGAGCAAGCGAAACCCAACAAGGATTCATAAAAAAGCTAGGATGGCTTTTGAATCCTTGGAATGATTAAAGTTTTAATAGGTTTGTGGTTCATAGTGTTTCATTTTCTCCTTTGGTTCTTTGGAGACACTCTCATGAGGGTTTGGTGGTTCCCCGACATGAGTAAGGTCTCCTGCGGAAGGCTTAAAGCCTTCCGCTTTTTTTTTGCCTAAATCTAAAAATGTCCTTATCCTAATTTCATGTCAGAAAAAATTTCAGCACTTAAATTTAACACGATTCAAGTTATTCGAACAGGCCGTGAGCTGTATGATATGACACTCACTATTTCCGAACTTCAACTCACTGGGGCCATAAATGGTGAACTGGCCGAAGCCGTCGTTGATACGGCTCAACTGTACGCGCTCATGGAATTTATGGAGCTTTGGGGAAGTTTGTAGGTCCCGATTGCCTCATTGCCCTAATTCTGCTATCACCTCCGAACGTGAAAACAACAGAATTATCATTTGATTATCCTCCCGAACTCATTGCAATTCATCCTCAGCATCCGAGCCGAGTTTTACACAATCTGAGCGGGCACAATTTTGAACTGGCTTGGACTGATTTTCTAAACCAATTCAAAGCCGGCGATGTTTTAGTAATCAATGATACGAAGGTTCTTAAGCGTCGAGTGTTCAGCGAAGATGGTCTCGAAATTTTATTTCTTGGCAGTCCTTCGGACCAATCGCAAATGGGTAAAGAACAAAAGAACGATCTATGGACGGTTCTTTTCCCTTCGAAAAAATTAAAAGTCGGCGATACAATTCAAATGCCGCTTGGTCTGAGCGCCGAGCTCATGCAAAAAGGAATTCCGCAAACAATCAGAATGAGCGAGCCGGTGGATGAAACCTATTTTAATAAAGTGGGTGAATTGCCGCTGCCGCCGTATATTCAAAAAGCACGTAATGAGCGTCACAATCGCAGCAGTGAAAATCAAGCCTACCAAACCGTGTGGGCCGATAAACCAGGCAGTTTAGCAGCGCCAACGGCCAGTCTGCATTTTAGTCCCCAAGATTTAATACAATTAAAAACAAAAGGCGTCGAAGTGATCACTCTGACCTTGCATGTGGGCCTTGGCACATTTCTGCCTGTAACGGCAGAGACGCTTGAAGAGCACGTCATGCATGAAGAGTGGGTTGAAATTCCCAGTCATCATTGGAAAAAAATCAAAGACGCCAAAGCGAATGGCCAATCTGTGTGGGCTTTAGGCACAACCGTTGTGAGAAGCCTTGAAAGTCAGGCGCTGGGGCGATTTGAATTGCGCCACCATAGCTACTCTGGCACAACGGACCTGATGATTCGCCCAGGATTTGAGTTCCAGATCGTGGATCGCTTGCTGACAAATTTCCATCAACCGCAAAGCACATTAATCGCCTTGGTTATGGCGTTTGCTGGTAAAGAAAATGTTTTAAAAACATACCAATGGGCCATCGAAAAAAAATTTAGATTATTCAGTTACGGTGATTTAACGTATTGGGAGAAAAAATGAGTTTAGAGCCAACCAAAAACAGCACCAGAACCTCATCCGATACCGATTCGGCTGCCGACACTGCTATTCCAATAGCCGATCTCGTGCAAAAAGGTGAACACTTCAAAGTTAAAGCCACAGCCGGCAAAGCCCGTCGCGGTGAGCTTCACACCGCTCACGGCACAATCCAAACGCCTGTCTTCATGGCGGTGGGAACACGCGCAACTGTAAAAGCGATGTCAAATGAAGAACTCATCGACTGCGGAACGCAAATTCTTCTAGGCAATACGTATCACTTGCATTTACGTCCCGGTGAAAAACTGATTCAAAAAATGGGCGGACTTCATAAATTTATGAATTGGAAAAAAACCATCCTCACTGACTCTGGTGGTTTCCAAGTGTTCTCGCTAAGCAAGCTGCGCACAATGACCGAAGAGGGTGTCGAGTTTCGCTCGCACATCGATGGCAGCAAATATTTTATCTCGCCGGAAAAAAGTATGGAGATCCAAATGGATCTTGGTTCGGATATCATCATGGCGTTTGATGAATGCCTTGGTTACCCCGCTACGGACGAGCAAATTGTGAAATCAATGGATTTAACTCATCGTTGGTTGAAGCGCTCAAAAGACGCGATGACTCGTAAAGAAAGCATGCTGTTTGGTATCGTACAAGGTGGTTTAAGTCTGCCGCACCGATTGCGCTCGCTAGATCAAGTCGCATCGGTCGATCTGCCAGGCTATGCGCTGGGTGGCTTTAGTATCGGTGAGCCTATTCATTTAATGCATGAACTTCTGCCAGAGGTGGCTCCGCGTATGCCGGCTAATAAGCCGCGCTATTTAATGGGTGTGGGAACACCCACGGATCTATTGATTGCTGTAAATTCAGGCGTTGATATGTTTGACTGTGTAATGCCGACCCGCGTGGCCCGAAATGGAACCATCTACACGTGGCGGGGCAAAGTTTCGATCAAGCGAAATGAATACAAAGACGATCCATCGCCGCTGGACCCAGAATGTGATTGCTACACATGTAAGAACTATTCCAAAGCGTATTTACGCCATTTGTTCTTAAGTGGCGAGATCTTAAGTGCGCGACTAAACACCATTCACAATATTTATTTCTACATGAAATTGATGGAACGAGCCCGCACTGCTATTGAAAATGGCACATGGGACGAGTACTTCCAGGATTGCATGACACGATTTAGCAAGACAAAGAATCTAACAGAATAGTGTATTCAAAGTAGTAAAGACTAGGATACAAGGGTTTTTCTTTTAACGAGGTGAATTATGAAAAGATCTTTAATTTTATTATCAGTTTTAGCTCCAGCGATGGCCTTTGCGCAAACAGCAACACCGCAACAGCCAGGTATGCTAGAAGCGCTGTTTCCATTTGTAATCATGTTTGTGATTCTTTACTTTGTTTTATTACGCCCTCAAATGCGTAAACAAAAAGAACACCAATCATTCGTAACCGCATTAAAACGCGGTGATGAAATCATCACGCAAACAGGTATCCTAGGTCGAATCGAAGGTTTAACTGACCAATTCGTAACCCTAGAAATCGCCGAAGGCGTACGCATCAAAATGCTGCGCACACAAGTTGCTGGCAGTGCACAATCTGTAATCCAAGCAGCACAGAAAGAAACGCCGAAAAAATAAGAGGGCTCGTCTAACACACGGGAACGAATTTTACGAAAAGCGCTCTTACGAGCGCTTTTTTTTGCCAAACGGGAATAAACGGTTCGGGGATCCTTTACCGAAACCCCAAACGTCGAACACCGAACCGCTGCCGACTACCGAAGTTCACACGATTCTGTTCAATTAATCAGCACTCCAAAGCCAATCGACCCAGCGTCCCTAAAACACCGAATCTTGCAGAGGCTCTTTCTGTATTTGACAATCTATTCCCTTACTTAGCACAATGTCTGAGATTTACATTGATATCCAGAATGGATCGAGCAAGGGGAAAATATGGAAAATTACAGATGGCGGGTCATTGGTGCTATTGTCGGCGTTCTTGCCGCAATCGTATTGTTAACTCCTAACTTCATGGACACTTCAAAAATTAATTGGTGGCCAGCTAAGAAAAAATTAAATTACGGTTTGGACATTCAAGGTGGTATCCATCTTGTTATGGGCGTTGACATCAATGGTGTCATGCACGAGACAGCGACTCGTCAGGCTAACAATTTAAAGAAAGAATTAACAACGCAAGCAACGGAAAAAGTTGAGCTTGTTAATTTCAAAATAGCAAATGCAGCAACCGGCGAAATGGAATTTGAATTCCAAAACGCTGGCGACGCAGACAAAGCGCAAACCTACATCGGTGACCGATACGGCACAGTACTTCAAATGATCGAGCGCAAAGATAAATTCACGGTTTACCGTTATCTAGATAATCAGTTGGTTGATTTGCGATCTAAAGTGATCGCGCAATCGATTGAAACGATCCGTAACCGTATCGATGAATTCGGTGTGGCTGAACCCAGCATTTCACAACAGGGTGATAATCGTATCTTAGTTCAATTACCGGGTATGGCCGATGCGGAACAAGCTAAGAAATTGATCAACACGACGGCGAAGCTAGATTTCATGATCGTAGACGATACAGTGAATTACGCTGAAGTTCAAAAGTGGATCAAAGACGCAGAAACGGCGGGCGGTTTCACAATGGCTTCGATGAAATACTCTGACTATGTTGCTAAAATTAATGAAGCTCTACGTGGTAAGATTCCAGAGAAGTCGGTAGTTTACTTTGGTAAAGCCGAAAACGCGCGTACAATGGATGCCGGTTCTTTGGCTTACGTATTAAGAGCCGACACGGATTTAGGCGGAACAGATCTGGATGATGCGTCTATTTCATTCGGCCAGTTTGGTGATCCACAAGTCGCTCTAAGATTTAACCCAACGGGCGCAAATAAATTTGCGGACATCACGGGAAACAACATCAATAAACGTATGGCGATCGTTCTTGATCGTGTCGTTAAGTCAGCACCAAATATACAAACACGTATCGGTGATGGTAACGCCGTCATTACATTAGGCCAACGAAATCAACAGGAATCACTTGATGAAGCCAAAATGATTTCAACGGCTCTTAAAGCGGGTTCATTGCCAGCGGCTCTTGAACAGTTAGAAGAACGTCGTATCGGACCTACCTTAGGTGCGGACTCTATCCGTCAGGCTCAGATGGGTGCATACGCCGGGGCCTTCTTGATTTTTGTCTTTTTGATCCTTTACTATCGCGCAATGGGTTTAGTGGCTTCGGCTTCTATCGCAGTGAACGTGCTTTCTGGTTTAGGTTTATTGACGGCTCTTGGGGCGACGTTAACTCTGCCGGGTATTGCGGGTATCGCATTGACGGTGGGATTTGCGGTCGATGCGAACGTTCTTATTCAAGAGCGTATCAAAGAAGAGTTAGTTAAAGGCGCCAGCTGGAAGCTAGCAATTCGTGAAGGCTATAGCCGTGCGATGTCGGCGATCTTGGATTCCAACGTAACGGTAGCCGCAGTGGCGATTATCCTACTTAATTTCGGTACAGGTCCAATTCGTGGTTTTGCGGTTACCTTGTTAATCGGTATCGTAACGACTCTTTTCGGAAACGTGTTCTTCTCGAAAGTGATCGTGGATACATTGATCTACAAATGGAACGTTAAAAATATTTCTATCGGTTTGTCTGATAAACACTTGGCTAAGGCGTAGGGGCGACACATGAATCAGAAAAAAATTAATTCAAATGAAAACGAAAACTACGGACGTTTTGATTTCGTAGGCAAAACACCATTTTTTGGTGGTATTTCGTTGTTGTTGGTTCTTGCTTCATTAATCTACCTAGCTGTCGGCGGCATTAACTACGGTATCGATTTCAAAGGCGGAACTGAAATCCAAGTTAAATTTGCTCAGACCGTCTCTATGGATGATATCCGTAAAGCCTCTGAAGGTTTAGGCATTGGTGAAGTCGGTGTTCAAGGTTTTGGTGATACGAGTGAATTCATCATTCGTTTCCAAGGTGAACAAGGCAAAGATGATAAAGAAACAAATGCGAAGTTAAACGAAGCTATCGGCAAAGTGCGTTCAATGATCGATACTCAATTTAAAGACAAGCAACCAGAAATTCGTCGCGTGGATACGGTGGGACCTCAGGTCGGAGCCGAGTTAAAACGTAATGGTTTGTTATCGGTATTCTATAGCTTGTTAGTTATCTTGATTTACGTATCGTTACGATTTGATTACAAATACTCACCGGGTGCGGTTGTGTGTTTGGCCCACGATGCGATTATCACATTAGGTATTTTCGTATTTGTTGGTAAAGAAGTGAATGTTTCGATCTTGGCGGCGATCCTGACTCTTATCGGTTATTCGCTGAATGATACCATTGTTGTGTTCGATAGGATTCGGGAGACAGATTCTGAACACCACGGAAAATCATCTAAGTATATCGTTAATAAAGCCATCAACGATATGTTAAGTCGTACAGTCATCACGTCCGGAACAGTATTCACATCGGCACTGTGCTTGTGGATCTTCTCGACAGGTACCGTTTCGGATATCGCGTTTGCGATTACTATCGGAATGTTCTTTGGAACATACTCATCGGTATTCGTGGCGGCTCCTATGATGATCTTTATCGAAAAATTGAAATTCCTAGCCAAAGCATAGGAAGTAAGGCGTAGTTCATGTCGGACGTAAATATCCAGAACAGGAATCAGTCGAATGGTTCCCCAGTGCAAAAAACGGCCGTTCTGGATTTTTACAATCAAATCCCGGCCAAGCTACGCACGTATTTAGAAAAATTTAATTTATCAACGCCGCAAGAAATGTTCGATTTCTTGCAGCCCAAACTTTCGACATTAGAAAATCCCTACAAAATAGATAATTGCGAAAAGGCTAGCGAACGGTTGTGGAATGCCTTTGTTAATCAGGAAACTGTTTTAATATACGGTGACTACGATCTAGATGGAACGTCCGGAATCATTTTATTATATGATAGCTTTAAGGCCCTAGGATTTCAAAACCTTCATTACTTTCAACCATCCAAAGCTAACGATGGGTACGGACTGCACGCTCACATCCTTGAAAGATTTAAAACTGAAAAAAATATAGACGTTGTGGTCACAGTCGATGTGGGTATCACCGGTAATGCGGCCTGCGATAGGGCCAAAGATTTAGGTATCGATGTTATCGTTACCGATCATCATTTGGCACAAGACGAATTACCAAACGCCTATACGATTGTGAATCCCAATCAGCCTGGTGATCAATCGGGTCTAGGGTATTTGTGCGGTTGTGGAGTTGGCTTTTATCTGGTTCGCGGCCTATGCAAAAAGTGGATTGAAAAGGGAAGTCCTGTACCATTAGATTTAAAGTCTATACTTCCCTATTTTGCGGTAGCGACCGTAACAGATATGGTTCCGTTAGTTAAAGACAATCGTACGCTTTTAAAATTTGCATTTGAATCGTTTAAAAATGTAACTAATCTTGGCTTCAAAACGTTGCTCGCAGAACTCAATTTAAATAGTAAAAAACTCGATACAAGCGATATCGGTTTGCAGCTAGCACCGAAAATCAATGCAATTACTCGTATGAGTGCTGCTCTAAAACCGATTGATTTGTTTTTTAAAACATCAGAAGCTGATGCCAAGGCGTTTGCCAAGGATATCCTAAAACTCAATGTTGAACGTAAGCAATTACAAGAAGCTGGTTTAAAAGAAGCTAAAGCAGCTTATGAAGAGTACCTGAAAACGAATACTGTCGACAGCCAAGATCATCATCGCGTTTTCTTTTATGCCTCGGAAAACATTCACCATGGCGTAACAGGGTTAGTGGCGTCTAAAATGGTTGACAGCTTTGGCGGTAGTTTCTTTATCGGCGCTCACTCTACAGATACCGATGTCGTTGTGGGATCATCCCGCAAGCCTGATCATATTCAATACAGTTTGGTTGATTTAATGGCGATCAGCAAAGATAGCTGGATTCGTTTTGGTGGCCACGCAAGTGCGGCTGGATTTGAATACCTAAAGTCAAATGAGGCCGCTATTTGGAATGGTTCAAAAGACTTTTTAACTACGGCGAAATCCGCATCAACAGCTGCGGGTGCCGGTGGGGCTATTTCAACTAATATCTGTATTGATCCGATCGCGCTAGACTGGTTTGATTTGAATACCCATTTTTTCACGTGGGTTCAGTTCCTAGAACCATTCGGTAGCCACTTCCCAGAGCCGGTATTCAAGCTTAATAAAGTTCCGGTGCTTTCTGTGAAGGTCATGAAGGAAAAGCATTTTAAGTTAAATGTAGTCAATCCACATAATCGTGAAGCATTGAATTTTGTTCTGTTTAATTCGACAGAAGAGCAACGCCAATTGTTGAATTCTTTAAATCGCGAGCTAAGTATTTGCTTTAAAATTAAAAAAGATACGTTTAATTACAATCAACGATTTCAATTTATTATCGAGTCCATTGAAGCATGAAATCGGCGGTCGTGATTCTTTCAGGAGGTTTAGATTCGTCAACTAACTTAGCGATTGCTAAAGACGAACTCGAAATTAAAATGGCCATAACATTTGATTATGGCCAGCGGGCGGCCGCTAAAGAAATACAAGCTTCGGCAGCCTTGTGTGCTCATTATGGTGTTAAACATAAAATACTCTCTATTTCGTGGGTGAGCGAGTTTGGAAAGTCGGCCTTGATTGACAAGACGCTGACAGTTCCCACGACCGAAGTTAAGATTGATGATAAATCCGCCTCGACAAAAACGGCATCCAAAGTATGGGTACCCAATCGCAATGGTATTTTCTTAAATATCGCGGCTGGTTTTGCCGAAGCCATGGCGTGTGATTATGTTGTCCCGGGATTTAATTTAGAAGAAGCGTCTACGTTTCCCGATAACTCAAACGCCTTTATCGAAGCATTGATCCAAAGTTTTTCATTTTCGACAGCCAATCATGTTCAGGCAAAATGCTATACGATCGACATGATGAAAACGGAAATATTAAAGACTGCAATTTATAAACATTTACCTCTAGAATTAGTGTGGCCCTGTTATTTTGATGGCGATACATGGTGCGGTGAATGCGAGTCTTGCCAACGTTCAAAACGTGCCTTTCAAGCGAATGGACTGGAACTAAAAAAATATTTTAAAACTATATAGATGGGAGCTGTGTTCATGACGAAACGACATTTTCTATTTTCATTAGTTTCGTTGTTTGTATGCCTTGCCATCGGTAAAACATCCGACCCAACGCTGGCAACCATTTCGATTAAGGATCTGCATCCCACTCAAGCTGCCGTCGGCTTTAAAGAGGTTGAAAAGAAAGCTAAAAAGATTATGAAAAAACAAGATGGCAACATCGACAACTATTTACGTAAAGAAGCCGTTCCTGTGGTTCTGGGGCCGGGAAATAAAAAATACATGATTGATGGTCATCATTTTTTAGCGGCCGCCTATAAACAGAAAGTTGATAAAGTGTATTATGTTGTAGTTGATGATTTGTCAAATTTGGCTTCGGAACAACTGTTTTGGGGAAAAATGATTGATATGAAACGTGTCTATTTGAAGCGAAACGGTCAAGCGGTACAGCCAGCAGACTTGCCTAAAGATATTGGTGGTATGGTGGATGATCCCTATCGGACGTTTGCGTCCGAGGTTCGGGATAAGGGTGGTTTTAAAAAAGTATCTGTGCCGTTTATCGAATTTATGTGGGCAGATTATTTTCGTGATCTTATTCCGCTAAAAATGATTTTAGAAAACCCCAAAAAAGCAGTTAATCAGGCGCTCATTTTATCGCGCGACGAAAAAGCCAGTCAGCTGCCTGGGTATTTAGGGAGGTAATATATGAAAACAAAATTTATAAAAAAATATTTTCCATACACGGGCGAGCAGTTGCATTCCCACTTTGCGTATGAGGAATACGGCGTTTTAGGTAACTCCATCGTCGCTTGGATTGGCCCCTGCGATATCCCATTTGAACATATGGTAGATCTAGAGGACGTGGTGGCGCACAGTCCGATCCGAGGGGCTTTGATGATTCACTTTATCGTCGAAGTGTTTGGTCAGAATTTGTTTTCGGCGGTTTCTTTGCAGCGGCTGTTGGCAAGTATTGTGAAAGATGAAATCGAGGCTAGCTCAAAATCCAAGGCGTCCATTCGTTTACGACGGGATGGTGACGACGTATTTTGGGAGGAATCAAAAATGACGATCAGTATCGCGTCAATTAGTCCCGTATCTACGCAAATACATTTCGCCGTTAATGTAAATAATAAAAATACACCCGTGAAGACGGCGGCGTTAGATGATTTTAAAATTAACGTGAATGATTTTGGTAAAAAAGTTTTAGAAAAATTCAGCCAAGAATTTGATTCTATCGAAGTCGCGACTCAAAAAGTGAAACCATTAAAGTAATCAAGTGGCCGTTTTTGGTTTTTTGCGAAGACATAAAAGTAAATAAATTGTCGAAATAACTAAGGGTACGACAAAACCGTAATAGTGATATTTCAGGTATAAACTTGCGCCCATCCAACTGCCAAAAATGAAACTGACAATGATGCCGATTCGCATGCCTGTTGCTTTCATTTCCTGTTCGCGAAGCGGGTGATTGGCTTCATGTGAAAAGATACGCACTAGACCAATACCTAGATCTGTGGTTAATCCCGTCAGGTGAGTCGTTCGGATTACTGAATGTGAAATCGAAGTGATCATTGCGTTCTGAATACCCGAACTTAAGCTTAACAGTCCCAGTAGAAAATAGTCGTCTGCAATTGAAAGCTCAGACCCAAAGGTACCAAAACCATTGCTGACTCCTAATAAGGTAACCAGGGCGAAACAGGTTATCATCAAGAAAAACAAAATAGTGTAGTTTGGTTTTTTATGACGAATACTGCGTCGATCTGTGAAAAATGCAGAAATGCAGTTTCCTATAAGAAAAAACAAAGGAACAGATATGATTCCAAGTGCGAGTCGGAAATGTCCTGATGCCATCTCGACTCCGAAATGAGTTGCAAAACCAGTCGTGTGAGTAACGAAGCGATGACAGGCAAGTAAACCGCCAACATTCACGGCCCCGGCTTGAAATGCTAAACTGTTCCAGAGTACAAATTTCTTAGGGGAGTAGTGCGGTTGGCTGATTAAATCGACGAACATGTCTTGATTATAAAACTTAGAATGAAAAACACTAGTCCAGAGTCAGTATTCATTCTACAATAATCACATGATAGATGTAGTGGCGGCCGTCGTTGAAAAAGATGGTAAATATCTGATAGCTCATCGACCAGTAAGCAAAGGTGGTGAGTGGGAGTTTCCCGGCGGTAAAGTAGAAAAAGGAGAAACCTTTTTCGAAGCACTAATCCGAGAAATTAAAGAGGAACTGAGTGTTCCCATAAAGCCCATACGCATTTTATCCAGTTATCCTAAAGAGATCCGCGGCCAGACCTATAGCATTCATTTCGTGGCGGCCACGTTAGGAAGTGAGGAGTTTGTTCTGACGGAGCATCAAAGCTGTCAGTGGCTGGACCTAAATGAAATTAAACTGCTTCCTATGTCTTCTGTAGATAAAGAATTTGTGAAACAATTGCGAGCCAGTGAAAAATAAGTCCTATAAGGAAAAATTAGTGGACGGTAGCCTGGCCCATCAGTAACGTTAAAACATGGACGTGTTCGTATTTCCGCTGGTCAACGTAAACCTATTTCCAAAGACAACCAAGCCGTTAAACATCTTTGAGCCACGCTACTTGCAAATGATCAAAGATGCCGTGGCCAAAGATGTCCCGATCGCTATTGGTTTTATCGATGATCCAAATAAAATAGCCCCAGTTGGCCCAGGCGAAACGATCGGTTTTGTGAATCAAATCGTGGGTTATGGAAAAGTCCAAGTCGTAGAGGAACGCCAAAACGGATTTCTATTGGTTTTCTTGCATGGTCTAGGTAAAGCTCGTTTAGGAACGGTTCAAAACTCAGCGACACCGTACCTGGTGTGCGAAGCTACTCCAATTGCAGAAAACTTAATCCCCAATCCCGCGCTGCACGAAAAAATTCATCTCATCAATCGCGTCCTAGCAAAATGGATCACTGATTACTTTAGCAATTCCCAACAAAGCGAAATGTTCCTACGCCAATTAGACGGTCCAGAAGCGATTATATCCGCATTCTCCGCCTACTTGGTAAAAGACTTCGATCTCCAGCAAATCGTTCTCGAAATGGACGACATTAATGACAAGATTGAATTTCTTTATCGTTTGATTTTGTCCAACGGTACGATTTAGATCTTTAAAAATCGCCCAACCCCCCCAAAAGATTGACTCCTCTTCTGCGCGGTTGTAACCCTCTGCTATGGATTTAAAAAACGTTGAACTGCGCTTACGTCGTTGGGCCTACTTTCTGCTGGTTTATACTATACTTGTAATTTTGTGGGGGGCTTGGGTTCGTATTTCTCATTCGGGGGATGGGTGCGGGGATACGTGGCCTTTGTGTAATGGACAATTGGTTCCTGAAGCGGCTCGGGGGAAAACTTGGGTAGAGTATGGACATCGGTTTACCAGTGGATTGTATGGGCTTGTGGTTATCTTTCTATTTTTCTGGGTTCGTAAATTAAAAACTAAATATGAACTGGCGTCGGCGTATCGTTGGATGACGTGGACTTTGGTGTTTATGATTTCTGAAGCCCTATTGGGTGCAAAATTAGTATTGTTTGGACTTGTAAATACGGATCAGTCGATCTGGCGTTTGGTTGTGATGAGTTTACATCAGTTGAATAGTTTTATGTTGGTCGCATTCACCGTGCGTTTTCTGGGAGCGACGTACGAGTCGTTTTATAAAGATAAGTATTCGTTTCTGCCGCCGTCAAAGGTATCGCCAGCATTTTTTGCAAAACCCGCATTCTTGATTTGTTTTCTAGCGCTCGCTGTAACAGGAGCCTGGGCATCCTTGTCGACGACGTTATTCCCATCGACCAGTTTGCTAGATGGATTAATGAAAGATATGGAATCTAGTTCTCACTTGGTCTTAAAGATTCGGGGTCTTCATCCTTTGCTTGGTCTGATAATTGGTGGTTCGATGAGCTTTGGACTTTATAAAATGAGCAATCAACTGAACGCATTTTTGGCGCGCGTGGCTTTGATCGGTTCGGGACTTATTGCGGTGGGGGTCGTAGTTGGTCTGTTGACGTTATTCTTGTTATCGCCGATTCCGCTTAAACTTATTCACTTGTTGTTGGCGCATTCGTTGTGGTCTTGTAGTGTTTTCTTCTATCATTTCTATAGCCAAGCCAAAATGTCGGGGGAAATCGGACTATGAAAATCGTTTTAAGTTTAATACTACTCGCGTCAGTTGCATTTGCAGATATCGATTATAAAAAAGAATTGGAATCCCTAAAAAGCATCGGGACTAAGACGTTTGATAAAAATGAAGCTGCTGATTTAATCTTGATTGATTTTTGGGCCAGCTGGTGTGAGCCATGTAAAGAGGGCTTTGCCTATTACGAAGAAAAAATAAAATCGCAAAAGTCCAAAAAGATTGTTCTAATCAGTGTTAATTTGGATGATACGATCGACAAAGCCGAAAAATTCTTAAAATCCTATCCACAAAACAATGCGATTGTTTGGGATGAAAAAAAGAAATTCATGGAGATGTTAAATTTTGATGCTATTCCAATGATGATCATTCTTGATAAAAACTGGAAAGAAATCGGTCGAATCAGAGGATTTAATAGCGAGTCGAAAAAGAAACTCGCTAAGTTTTTTTAATATTCACGGCGTCTGAATTTTCGTAGCGGCCAGTTTGTCTTTCGCCCGACTTAATATTTTTTTTGCATCTGGATTAGCCGTCAACGTGATCAATTGATCAATGACTTCAGGATCGATCCGGCTCTTGCTAGAAAATCGTACCCAGGCTTTCGCTTGATCAGCGTATTGAAATCCAAAGGTTGGTTCTTCGGACGCTTCATCTGGTGTCATCACGTGGCTTAAAAAATACAAAGTGATTTCTTCTTTTGGAGAGTAGTTTTTAAAGTGCCAGGTAATTTTAGTCTTCTGTAGGTGATACCCTCGAGGAAGCGGAATTAAAAAGTGCGGTTTTTTAGTTAACTGTTCTGGTATGTCAAATGTGATCGTAGCTTCTCCAATTGGCCCAGACCAAGTTTGTCCCGTCGTAGTAATATAGGCGACGGCGCCCACTAAAGCATTGGCAAAATCAATGTCTTTTTTTGTGATTTTCTTGGCTCTCCAAAATTGAAAGTCTCTTTTAATTTTGGGATAGGTGGGTGGCATGTGATCAAAAACATCAAATGGTCCATTTGAAGAAAAGCCACCAAACGAAAAGGTATTCTTTACGATCACTCGTCCTTTTGGCTCAATTTCTACTGGCCAAACATAAGCACCATCAAAGGTCGCCAATGATTTAGCTCTCTTGCCTTTGCTAATCCATGGACCCACTTGATTTTTCTTTGAAATGTCTTTTAGCTCGGCCGTTTGAACTTTATCGTTCACTTTCGAAGTGAAGTCTTTGATTACATACTGGGTGTAATCAATTCCGTCACCAAAACCTTTCCAGTTGGGAAAGCCCATGGTTAGATTTACTTTTTCATTACTTAAGTTTTCAAATTCGAATGTACAGTCGGCTTTCCATCGGGTTCGGGTTTTTCCTATACTATCATAGGTTATGACAATATTTTCTTTGGCCATGCGAACTCGGATTTCTTTGTTGGTATAGACAGTGGCGCCATCACCAATAAACGAGGCATCATTAGCAAAGGCAAAGGATCCGAGTGTTAGACTCAGTAAAACAATTTTAATAAAACACATTAGAGAACTCCGACTATTTAATGGATTCTAAATACTTCATGATCAGCGGACGGCCATTCATTTTAGCTTTTAGTAAAGATAGGATAATAAAGACTCCGCCGGTTTTGCGATCTAAAAATAAGATTTCGCGCGGTGGCGTTCTCCATTTAAAGTTTTTAATAATTTCTAAAACACGTTTTGATAAACGCTGCGGAAGATCGGTGGTTTTCCAATCATAATTACCATCAGCGTCCACCGGCCCTTTTTGGCGAGGATCATTTGGTTTCAAGAATGGCTCGACCGTTTCATTGCAAAATTCTTCAAATCTTTCGACTAATAACGGTTCGTCGTTGTCGTAAATAAATTTTAAATCTCTAGCCGCGTTACGAAGCATATCGGGATCGTTCACCAGAGCGCCTTTAATCATGCGATGATACGCATTTAAAAAATCGTCGGAGTAGCTGCGAGTAGCGCCAAAATCAAAAAGTATCCATTGATCCTTACCATCTGCAGAAATACGGATTTTATAGTTACCGGCGTGTGGGTCTGTCTGCAAATCTTTCCAAATAAATAATTCATGAAAATAAAGATCCAGAAAATGACTAGCCAATTGGTTTCTGCGCTCTTGAGAGAGCGACTGAATCAAAGAATCCTCGATGCGCAAACCCTTTTCATAAGATGAAGTCAGGATGCGTTTGTTCGAAAACTCAGAGTAAATTTTAGGAACTACAAAACGAGGGTCGTCCTTGAGTCGCTGCCGAAAGGCTTCTGTCTTTTTAGCTTCCTGTTCGTAATCGCTTTCTTGAATTAACATTTCTTTGATTTCATCAAAAACAGGATCAAGCATAGTTTCTTGCGGCAACACTTTAAGCAAATGAATGAACGTACGGATGGCTCTTAAATCACTGTCGATTGCAAGATCTACATTCGGATATTGTACTTTTAGTACCACAGCTTCGCCGGTAGCCT
Organism: Bdellovibrionaceae bacterium UBA2316; assembly: GCA_002345205.1. GTDB lineage: Bacteria > Bdellovibrionota > Bdellovibrionia > Bdellovibrionales > Bdellovibrionaceae > UBA2316. The sequence continues at coordinate 29,581 of DDVI01000123.1, forward strand.
TGATTGTGGCGCGGTGAACTTGTCCTAGGGACGCGCATGCCAATGGTTCGCGATCGATTTCAAGTTGGTTGTATTTTTCTGTGCCAAGGTATTTGAGGATTAACGGTTCAATCGCTTCCCATTTTAATGCGGGGGAATCTTGCTGAAGCGCTTTAAAATATTTGTTCACTTCAGGGGGGAAAAAGTGTTCCCCGTACATTGACAGCATTTGGCCCGCTTTCATAATCGAGCCTTTAAGTTCGCCCACTTCTTTAGAAAAGTTTTCGGCCTGTTCAACAATGAACTGGTTCCAGCTGATCGCGCCGTCCGCATCAGTTTTAAATATTTTATTCAAACCCTGTCCAGCAAGGCCGGCCCCTGCGTTGATCGAAAATTTGGCCAGAGACACAGTTCGAGAAAAGATATTACTTTTGATTCGATCCAGTTTTTTGCTATTGACGTCGGACATATAGATTTGTTCTACATGAAGTTTATAGATTTTTAAACTTAATTTGCGAGGCCTATGTTAAAGTTCACTATCTTTTGGTTTCGACGAGATTTACGCCTAGATGATAATACCGGCCTTTTTCGCGCCTTACGGGACGGAAACAACGTATTGCCTCTATTTATCTTTGATATGCAAATCCTAGATGCCATTGAAAATCGCAAGGACCGTCGGGTAGCCTTTATCCATAAGGAGCTTGCGGACATTAAACGACAACTCAATGAACTAGGTAGTGATTTAAACGTCTATGTGGGTAAACCAGTCGAAGTATTTAAGCAGGTAACCACAGACTTTGCCGTCGAAAAAGTATACGCGAATCACGATTACGAACCCTATGCGCGGCAACGAGACACTCAAGTCCGTGATTTTTTAGAAGGCAAGGGTGTTAGTTTCCATACGTTCAAGGATCAGGTGATCTTTGAAAAAGAGGACGTGTTAACGGACCAAAAGAAGCCTTACACAGTGTACACTCCGTACAAGCGGAAATGGTTAGGGACGTTAAAGCCCGAGCATTATGCCCCCGTGAAAAACGAAGCTCATTTTAAAAATTTTGCGAAAGTTTCTAACATTTCCAAAATGCCGAGTCTAAAGCAAATTGGATTTGAGGACGTTGATTTTCAGTTTCCACCTAAAACGTGGTCCAAAGAGGCAATGAAAAATTACGAGCATAGGCGCGATATCCCGTCTATTGATAATGGTACGTCCCACTTTGGATTGCATCTGCGTTTTGGGACGCTCAGTGTGCGCGCACTGGTTAAACAAGCGATCGGGAGTTCGGATGTATGGCTGTCAGAGCTGATTTGGAGAGAGTTCTTTATGCAGATTCTGTGGCACTTTCCCAAGGTAGAAAAGCGCTCGTTCCGTCCTCAATATGAGCATATAAAATGGCGAAACAACCCAGCTGATTTTGAAAAATGGGCGACTGGAATGACAGGGTATCCGTTGGTGGACGCGGGTATGCGTGAACTCGTACACACAGGGCATATGCACAATCGCGTTCGCATGGTCGTCGCCTCGTTCTTAACAAAACATTTATTAATCCATTGGTATAAGGGTGAGCGTTTTTTTGCGGAACATTTATTAGATTATGATTTATCAGCCAACAACGGAAACTGGCAGTGGGCCGCGGGTACAGGGTGTGATGCCGCTCCTTATTTTAGAGTTTTCAATCCTACATCGCAGATTGAAAAATTTGACCCTGACTATATATACATCAAAAAATGGGTGCCGGAATGGGGAACTAAGTCGTACCCAAAACCAATGGTGGACCACAAAGACGCCCGCGAGCGCGCCTTGAAAACATATAAAGACGGTATTTCTTCTGCACCAAAGGAAAAGGATTCCAAATGAAAGTTTTAATCACTGGCGCAACGGGATTAATTGGCAAAGAATTAGGTAAAGCACTTCTTCAGAGAGGTCATCAGATCACGGTCGTGTCGCGAAATCGCCAAAAAGCCAAAGAACAACTTTCGTTTCCTTGCGATGTTATTGAATGTGATTTGGGTCGTTCCTCATTTAAAGAAAAAATTGCAGTAGAGGCCGTTTTTCATTTGATGGGCGAAAACGTGACCGCGAGTCGTTGGAATGAAAAAGTGAAAACGGAAATTCGTGATTCGCGAGTTTTGAGTACGAGGCATTTAAACCAAAGTTTAGCCAACACGGTTTCGTTTTATCTTTCGTCGTCCGGGGTTGGTATCTATGGTGATCAGCCGGGCGTCTCTTTGACAGAAAAGAGTAAACCAGATCAATCGTATCTATCTCAGGTGTGCGTGGATTGGGAAAACGAAGTTGATCAGTATTTAAAAATTCAACCGCACGCAATCACGGCAAAAATCAGAACGGGAATCGTACTCGCTCCCAATGGTGGTGCTTTAAAGAAAATGTTGCCTGCGTTTAAAATGGGCGTCGGTGGCGCCCTGGGCAGTGGCGCTCAATACATGAGTTGGATTCACATCGATGATTTAGTGGGAATGATGATCCATGCATTTGAAAAACGTGTCGGGGGCGCATTCAATGGTGTAGCCCCGAATCCGGTTACGAATAAAGAGTTTTCTAAAACGTTAGCGTCTACTGTCCATCGACCGTTAGGACCGTCTATTCCCAAGATAGCCTTGAAGCTTTTATTTGGTGAAATGTCAGAAATTATGCTCGCCGATCAGAAGGCTTATCCGACTCATGCGCTGAACACCGGGTTTCAATTTAAGTACGGGCAGTTAGAGGACGCACTGAAAAATGTGCTAACAAAATAAACATCCCCAGTGTTAGTGATACATAATCGTTGAAAATGATACTAAAATTCTATTCCCTAAAGGCGATATTCGTCGCTACAATAAAGCCTCATGGTTGAATTAGCGGTTATATCGCTTTGTATTGGTTTTAATGCGATCCTTTCTTTAGTTGAAATGGCATTTGTGAGTGTGTCTAAGGCCGAGCTTAAAGGTCTGTCGAAAGGCAATTCGCACGCCGCTCGTTTATTAAAACTACGTGAACATCCCGAACGCACACTTTCTGTTTTGCAAATTGGAATCACTATCGTGGGAGCATTGTCTGCCGCTATCGGCGGAGTTGGTGCTGAGGAAAAATTAACACCGTATTTTGAGAGCGCAGGTATGTCCGAACACCTGGCGGAAATTTTGTCGATTGTGATTGTTGTCATTCCCTTAACTTATTTGAACGTAGTAATCGGGGAGCTTGTCCCAAAGTCGTTTGCACTTAGACATCCTATGAAAATTTCATTGGCGGCCGTAAATGGATTGATTGTGGCCGAAGCCGTTTTATCTCCATTCGTAAAAATGCTCGAGTTGTCGACGCAGTTTTTTCTAAAGATCATTCTTCCACAGAGTAAATCGAAAAATCAAAAAGAAGAAGATCCTCAATCGGTGAGCATTGCTAACTTATCCAATACTCATCAGCAGTATGTTATTAACTTAGTTCACATCGAAACGAAAAAAATTCGCGATATTTTAGTTCCTTGGGCCCAGGTGAATGTTGTGGATTTAAAGTACAGCTTGAATGAAGTTCTATCACTTGTCATGAAGAGTGGGCATACGCGTTTGCCAGTGTATTCGGATAGTGAGGTTGTTGGTATTTTACATTCAAAAGAATTTATTACCTTTATTTCGTCCGGCGACGAGAATTGGAAAAAAATCATTAGACCTGTTATCCGTATCGGACCTTCTGAAGGTATTTTAAAAACGCTTCGTTTTATGCAGGAAAAGAAGACTCATATGGCACTCGTGGAAAATAATTCTGAAATCATTGGCATCGTAACCTTAGAAGACATCATTGAAGAAATCGTTGGTGATATTTATGACGAAGACGATGATGGCATGTTACGAAAAGTACTAAGTCAACGTTTGTTAAAACGCTAATAGCGCAAACAGCTGTCGGCCATTATCGTCACTTGGCCGTCTAACTATCTAATATACACACTCTAAAACAATAGACTCGATTTAGGCGGAACACTAGGTGCATTAAATCCTAGTATGAGACACTATTTTCTATCTCTAGTTTTATCTGTCGCCATATTAATGAACGCCCAAAACGGCTATGCGTGTGCCTTTGAAAGCTCTGAGCATGCCGATCTGTTACAATCGGTTCGAAATTTGGATGCACAGTTAAGAAATATTCCCGGCGAATGCCTTCCTGGTGGAGGTAAAGACGCTTTTAAAAGTGTTCAAGATCTACAAGCGTCCTCAACGACATTGCAGCAGTTAAATGGTCATTCCGCACTGGCGCCTATCGATGCGAGTAATTTTGGAATGAGCGCGCAAACGGCTATGGAATCAATTTCAACTATTGGAAAATCCATTAAGCAGGCGGCTACCTGTTCTAAGCTTGAGAAAAAAGACGGATTAGTCACCGTATTGTCGACACTTTCAGATGTGTCAATGAGCTTAGCTCCGGTATTGATGGCCGCTACCGTATTTTTACCCGCATTAACTGCGGGTGGGGCATTTGGTGTCGTTGCCGGTGCAGCGCTAAAAGCATTACCGGTGGGAAAGTTGCTTTCAACGGCCTTGTTAGTGGGTGTTTTTTCAACGGTAGCTGAAGTATCTGTGGACCTTTTTGAGAACGATACAAATAAAATGGCAGATCCAAACTATCGTTCACTTGTGCTTAAAAGTATTTGCGAGTACCGCCGAATTAAGACTAACGTAGATTACTTATCTTATATAAACACTGGCCGCGCGAATGTAAAAAAAGAAAAAGCTGAATTAGAACAACGAGTGATCGCGCTAAGAAAGCGGTTTGAAAAAGAAGATCCAAAAATGGTTAAATTGATTGATCAATTCTACGCCGTTAGAAAACAAACTGAAGATGAATCAAGAAAGATCACGGCGACTCGCGGAGTTTTAGCAAAAATCGACGCGGATTTAGGAGCCAGCGACGATAATCATTATCGTTGTAACGTAGTTGCCCAACGTGTGAAGAGTGGAACTTCGATATTGACCCATTTGGCCTTGCCGACTGTTTCAAATGTTGCCGATCAACTCAGCTCACCGTCTTATTCTGTTCAGGCATTAGCGAGTACAATTAAAAACAATGAATCAATAATTATTCAGGCGTACAAAGATCAACAAGGTGAAGCGTGTCTAAAAAATATAGAAGCGTGTAATAAAACGGCCGATATTTGTGCGAAGAATGCAGATCTTTGGCGACGTAATTTAAATAGTTTATTATCACAACTCATGCGTTTCAATCGTGAAAAAACTGAACAGCAAATGGGCGCATTATTTACGAACCCTCAATTCATTGCTTGGCGCCAGCAGAACAAGTCTCTAGAAGCCGATGCGTTGTTGCTAGAGCGAATTATTGGATTCATGAGCGCAAGTCCAGACCCTAGACAGATTATACCAGAGACAGATTTGATTATTGAAGTCCAAGAGCTAGGAAAACGAATCTTTACTCGTAAAGGGTACAACTTTGTGACTGGGAAATCTATGGCCGGTGCTTGGCTAGATCATCGAATAAATGCTTATGATAAAACTGTGGATGAATTTAACCGCGTATTTGTCCAATTAAATTCTAAGGTAAATAATAAAGCACTCCAATTATACTTTGCAAAAGTTAAAGGGGCGCAGCAAAAGGCTGCTCAAAGGCCTATGGCATCTCCACAGTTAACCCAATATGACGTTCAAAAAATCACGAGCAAATTAAATTTGGAAAACTTAACGATTCAAACATTGAAAGAACTGAATGATCCTCAGATTGCTGTGGATGTTTGTAGAGACTTAAACGCGTTATACATCCATGCTAATAACGCGGGAAAGTTATTAAACTCTGCTAAATATTTCTGTAATTATCTTGAGGAAAACGATCTTAAAAATACAGACATGGACAGTTTTATTGTTTCAAAATGCTGGGGTCGAATTAATTTAGGAAATGACAAGTCGGATTCGTATATTGAAAATCTTACGAAAAGTACGAACGGCATAGCGGGATTACGTAGTCGTACAGCTATTGTGCAAAAAAATATGGACATACTAAACTGCGCACAGCCAAATCGTCCTAAATAGTTTGCATTAGTAATAGAAGGTCGTAGGCAATGTTTACATTTGGGTAGGCTTTTTCGATTCCCTCGAATCCAGGGCTTGGGTTTGTTTCTAGAAACACCGGTCCGTTGCTGGTTCTTAGAAAATCAATTCCGGAATAAGAAAGACCTGAAAGTTCATGAACTCGGCGTACATAATTCGCCTCCAATTCAGACAATGACGTCGCGCTGGCAGTGCCTCCTTGGTGTAAATTACTACGAAACGAAATTTGATTTTTTCTCTCTACGGAATAATTTGATGAGTTCGAAATGAAGACTCGAACATCCATACCGAAACTTTCCGTTATGCTTTCTTGAGCTATCCAGCGGGTAAGCTGCTGCCATAAATGCGATTCGGGTATTGTATTTTGAACGTGATTTTGAGCGAAGTATTCAATCTCAAGGGAGTCAGTATTGTGAAAAGCCATTTCATCTTGTTTTAAAACATCTAGTAAATCGGTCGCATTTTTAATTAGGAAAACGCCGCGTCCTTGACTTGAGAATCTTTTTTTAAACACGAACGGCACGTTTAGGTGGGAAGCCATCAGGTCAAAAAAATCCGTAAGTATTTTTGTGATTTCCTCTTGGTTTAGGTAGGCCGGAAGTTTTTCCAACAGGATTGAAGCCAGCAAGGATTTTGGTGTAGGAATATTGTTTTTTTGCCAAGCCTGGGCTGTGCTCCATTTGTCTCGAGCGGCGAGAAATTTTTTCGGGGCATTGATAATCTTAAATGGCATCTGGCTGAGCGCATGCTGAGTCGCCCAGAAGTTGAACTCGCCTTGGCGGTAGAGGATGACTGGGCTAAGGTCGCGAGTCTCAGTTTGAGGCGCCTGATTGATTAGCGCTTCCGGTGAAATTAACTTTGCATTCAGATTATGGCGATTTATTTCGGCTTGAAACCTCTGAGCCGAGTAGAGTTCGGGTAGTCTATTTAAAATAATGAAATCGCAGTCCAGTACCGTTTCTTTCATAAGACGACTCGAGTATAATGGAGTGAAATGGAAAGCGCAAAAAAATTAGTAGAAGTAAAAGTAGAAGGCCGTGATCAAATCAAGTTGGAGTCTTTGGATCAACAGAACAAAGTTTCCTTTATTGGTTGTTTTGAGTTTACTCAATTAGTGAAAAGCTATCGCGCTAAATTTGGTAACGATGTTTATAAATGGCCCGTGCCATCCGGTTCAACTCATTCCGAAATGGTGATCCGCGAATTTGTTAAGAAACTAAAAGGCACTTGGGATTACCCATACAAAGACGAAGAACTTTGTCACTGTCGTCACGTCAGCACCAAAACGGTAGACCAAGCCATTATTAACGGTGCTCATACCCACGAACTAGCCAGCCGCTGGACAGGCTGCTCAACAGCCTGCGGAACCTGCAAACCCGACGTAGAAAAAATCATAAAATACCGAGTAGGCTAACCAAAAAAAAGGTGCCAGGCCCTAAAATTCCCCCAAACCCCTTTAATTCCTTTTTGAGGAAATTTTAGGGCCTGGCACCTTTTTTTTCTATAGGAGTCTTAGGGTTTCTATGTTCATTAGGCCTTCGTGGCTGGGGTGTAGGAATGAGGGGGGGTCTTCGTTGGGAAGGATGGTGCAGTATAGGCCGTAGGTTTGTTCTGCGGAGATCCACCCGAGTGGCGGTTTTAAGTTTATGTTTTTACGGTCGCGTACGTAGACTAGGAATTCGTTGTCGCGTGCTTCATCGTAAGCTTTCCATAGTAGGCTGTGGAAGACATCTGGGTGATCAACGTAGATGTGATTTAGACAACGGAAGTTAAGGGACGCTTCGATTTTGATACGGTGATACGGTTTTGTTAGCGTTCGGGTCCACGAAAACATTTTTCCGAATTTTAAAAACTGACGGAAATTGTGTGCCCGTAAAGAGTAGCGAAGTGGAATAAAATCTTGTACCCCCGCGCTTGACCAAGAACTAATCATGCCAACGATATTATCTTTTGAATCAAAGGCAATAAAGAAATCCTCCCAGCTGAGTGATGTCCAGCGGTCCATCATTTCTAAAAAGTTTTCTTTGTTCGTATACAAACTAAACGCGTAATCCTGATTTTTCTTAAGCAAGTAATCGATGTATTGATCGGCTTGATTAGGGTTTCCTCGACGAATTTTTAATTTCGAATCGGGAGGATACGTGAATGGGAACTGACCATGCAGAGTCACCAAATCAAATTTGCGATACAGAAAATAGCGAGGCATAAAACGTTTCTGCGTTCGGGGTCGGATGAACGTATTAAATGATACTAATTCATTCATGTTCAACGTCGTCATGAAGTAATCTACGTTAAATACCTTGCGAACTTCCGCGAACACATTCTTCGTATGTTCCGTCCAATGTAAGATCGCTTTACGTTCTGGCGAAATACGCAAGTCGCGCGCCCAAGCAATTCGAGTTGCTTTTCCTTCAATCATTACCGTTTCAATTAAGAACGCCACATGGCCAAGTATCACCGACTTATCATCGCGTAGAATATATGATACGAATTGGTCTGACTGAATGTTGTAGTATTTAAAAAAATCGCGACTACGATCTAATTTTAACTGGATAAAATTTTCTAATGGGAATCGGCTGTAGAATTCCAATAGTTCTTCATTATGAGACATCTGAGCTAATTCTATGCGCATAGTTTTAGACTTCTTTATCCCAGATCATTTCTGGTTGTTGAGATTTCAAGTTGAACCAACGAGAGTATACAAATAGCAAGTCGCTCAATCGATTTAAGTAAATCAGGACATCGTTTAACGACGGCGATTCTTTATCGTGAGAGGCCGCGACTTCAACCGAACGACGTTCAGCGCGACGACATAGCGTGCGCGCATATTGCGCATGTGTGCTGGCTGCATCGCCATAGGGAAGAATGAAATTTTTAAGGGCCGGAAGCTGCGCATCCAGTTCATCAATTTTTTTCTCTAAAAATATTATATGGGTGCTATCGATTTGCGGTAGCATTTTAAACGTGTTTGGGTCTTGGCAGGCAAGTAGACTTCCGACGCGGAATAAATGGTTTTGAATGCGGGCTAAGTTATCATTTTCAACTTTGTGATGACTGCAGTGGAGGCGGACAATACCTAAATACGAGTTAAGTTCATCGACGGTGCCATAGGCATCCACGCGTAGATTGAATTTCTCGACGGACGACCCATCGACTAACTTAGTTTGGCCTTTGTCGCCTGTGCGTGTATAAAGTTTTGATTTTTTATTCCCGTCAGTCATGCTAGCGTTATTGTGACAAGGAGGCTCGATTGAGTCAAAAACCTTTTTTCGTATCGATTCCTCATTCTGGTGAAAAAGTCCCCGACCTTACGCCTTGGCTATTAAACTTATCCGAACCAATGCTCATGCGCGATGTGGATCGCTACGTCGATATTCTTTACGATGACAGCATCAAGTCGTTGTCTTTGCCATTAGTGAAAACAGAATGGCATCGTTACGCTGTAGATTTAAACCGATTGCCTCAGGATATTGATCAGTCGTCAGTAATAGGTGCTGCGAATGCAAAAGGGTTTGAGCGTGGCTTTCACTGGTCGATGACGACATTTAAAGAAAAACTGATTCAAGAACCTATGTCCTTTGACACGCATACAAAACTTCGAAATCTAATTTATGAGCCCTTTCACAAACAAATTAGGGATATGTATGCTAAGCTTCGCGCGGAAACAGGCAAGCAAACGATTTATCATTTAGATTTGCATTCGATGCCATCACTTGGAACCTCTATGCACCTCGATCCTGGCGAAACGCGCGCTGATATCGTGATTTCGGATTCAAATCAGCGTAGCTGTTCCCAAGGTTTTCGTGATCTCGTAATTGCGGCTTATGTCACCGCTGGTTTCAAAGTGGGATATAATTGGCCCTACAAAGGTGGTCGTTTAACAGAAGAGTACGGAAAGCCACAAGAAGGTCAGCAGGTGCTACAGGTAGAGATGAGTCGAGCGCTTTATATGAATGAGGAAACAAAAAAAATAAATCCTGAGTATGCAATCGTTTCTGGGAAACTTAAAAAAGCTCTGAGTTATATAAAAGATAATTTGTAGGCTGCGTTTTTTTTTAAATTCCAATAGACTTAACACTTTTTTGGGGTCTATAATTGTGGCCAAATGTACAAAAAAGTGTTGAAGTTTTTAGCATCTATAAAGTTAGCCGTGATTGTAATCATTGGTATCGCCACTCTGACCGCAATTGGAACATTTGTTGAGTCCAAATACGATGCCGCCGCTGCCAAAAAATTAGTTTATGATTCAATTTACATGAATCTTGTGATGGGTGTGTTCGCTGTAAATCTGATTGCGGTTATGGTTGATCGCTGGCCGTGGAAGTTGCGACATATTTCATTTATTTTTGCGCACGTTGGAATTCTGTGCATTATGGCCGGACAGTTGATTACCAATCAATTTGGGATCGACGGCAGTATGCGTGTTGGTATCGGAGATGAAAACCGTTTTGTCAGTTTGCCGAAAACAGATATCACTGTGTACTCGTCCTATGATGGAACAAACTATTCAAAAATTTTTGAAAATGAAGTTGATTTCTTCAGAAGTCCGCCCACCCCTGAAAAACCGTTTAGTGTCTACAAAGATCAAATCGGTATTAAATTTACAAACTACTATCCTTACGCCGTCGCAAGCCGAGAAACCATCGCTTCGGATAATCAAAAGTTAGGCTCGGGCATTCGTTTTCAAATTTCCAACGGTCAAGCCAATTTTATCGAATGGTTAGTGCAGAGAAATCCTACTCACGTGGTGAGTATTGACCTTGGGCCTTTGCGTGTTCATTTTGGTACAATTCCTCTAGCTGGTATGGGTGTGAACGAAATTTACATGAAAGTCGAGGGTAATAAAATTCGTTACGCCTTATTTTCGAAAGATCAAATTGATCCTAAAAACGAAGGAACGATTGAGGAAGGTCAGGCTGTCCCTACGGGCTGGATGGGGTTAGAGCTGAGAATTTTACGTTTTCTTCCGAAAGCCGAAGAAAAATGGAAAGTGGAACCTAGACCCGTACCGACGCCACTAACAACAGAAGCCGTCGAAGTCGAGTTTCAAGGTAAGACAAAACATTGGATGTTGATTAATGATACAGTTAAATTCTTTGCGGACGACGCTGTTTTCTTTGTAAGTTACGGTAATCGTCGCTTTGATATCGGTTTTCCGATATACTTGAATCAGTTCCATATGGAAAAGTATCAAGGAACCGCACGTGCAATGAGTTATCGGTCGGTCGTTTCAATCAAAGATTTGGGCGAACGGGAAATTTCGATGAATGAGCCACTTAAACATAACGGTCTGACTATTTATCAGGCGAGTTTCCAGGATGGACCGATGGGGCAGCCGGTGGCGTCTATATTTTCAATTAATAAGGACCCGGGGCGCTGGTTAAAATATTTAGGTTCGTTGATCATGACCTTGGGAATTATATTTTTATTTTATTTCAAACGACTGGGCACCGGTGTCCCAGCCAACACACCAGCTAAGGAATCGTAAGGAGTTCACATGAAATCCGTGGTATTGAGTTTTCTGTTTTTATTCTCAACTCTAGCCTCTGCGGGAGTGTTTCAAGAAACGTCGGGCGAGGCTCTGCGCGGACTTCCGGTGCAAGCTGATGGCCGAGTGAAGCCATTTGATAGTTTCGCTCGCGAAATGCTTGAGCTTGTATACGGCAAGCAAAAATATGAAAAACGGGATGCTTACGAAATTATTCTTACTTGGATGCTCGCTCCGCAAACTTGGCAATCTAAAGAGCTCTTTGAAGTTCGTAATTTTGATGTGTTAACTCGTCTGGGATTGGACACACAGAAGCGTTATTATAAGGGCGATGAGCTATTTTCGGGCGCTAAGTTTTCAGAACTACGTGCCGAGCTTGCCAGTAAACGTGAAACTAAAGAAAAACTAACTCCGTATTTCCAAGCTCTTCAACGTTTGGAAAATCAATACTTCGTTTTTAGTGAAATAGCGACGGGTCGGATGATTCGAGTTTTGCCACCGAAGGAAGGGGATGCATGGATTTCTGTTGCGGACATGCAGCCGGGTCCGGCGCAAGAAAAGTTTTTAGAGCTTACAAAAAGCTTTATTTCGTTAATTGGTGGAATGGCCGAGGGGCGTGCGGAATCAGAAATGGCGGCGGCGAAAACTGATTTGGACCAAAAAGTGCTGGCTTTTCAAGAACTCGCTCGCGCTGAGAATCCAGAAAAATACGCCAACGATACTAAGATTGACGTAGAGTCTTTTTATAATCGGTTTCATCCTTTTAAATGGTCTTACATTTTCTATTTATTAGGCGCCGTAATTGTTCTGTTTTCTTGGATCACGAGCAAGCATGGGGCAATGACGCCAGCATGGGTGTTTTTATTTCTTGGTTTTGGTTTACACACAATTGGTTTTGCGATTCGTTCGTATTTGATGGATCGTGCGCCGGTAACTAACATGTATGAAACAGTGGTGTGGGTAGCGTGGGGCAGTATCGTATTTGGCGGAATCTTAGAAAAAATTTATAAGTTTAAGTTTATAATCATGGCAGGTGCTCTGATCGCTGCTTTCGGAATGATCATTGCGGATACAGCGCCCGTTGTTTTAGATCCTTCGCTTCAACCGCTTGAGCCAGTTTTAAGAAGTAATTATTGGTTAACGATTCACGTGATGACAATCACGGTCAGCTACGCAGCGTTCTTTCTAGCATTTGCCCTGGGTGATATTGGGCTTATCTATTTCTTAAAAGGCGAAGCTCAAAACAAAGATAAAATTAAAGCGATTGTTATGTCGATCTATCGAGCGATCCAAATTGGTGTAGTGTTCTTGGCTCCGGGGATTATTTTGGGCGGTATTTGGGCTGATTATTCATGGGGTCGTTTCTGGGGTTGGGATCCAAAGGAAACTTGGGCTTTGATTGCCTTGTTAGGATACTTAGCTGTTATTCATGGTCGCTTGGTGGGTTGGGTAAGAGAATTTGGTATGGTGGCCTGTGGAGTGTTAACGTTCTCCTTGGTTATCATGGCTTGGTACGGTGTGAACTTTGTGTTAGGTGCCGGTTTGCATTCCTATGGATTCGGAGCCGGTGGTGTTGAGTACGTAACTGGTTTTGTTGTGGCTCACTTACTATTAGTCGTCTACACAGCTGTGGTTCGAAATGCGCGATTAAAAGATGTAAAAGCTTAATTGCTTATTTCAGCTTGCAAACGCGCTTGGCGACATACGGATCAAAGTTACGATTCAAAACTTGAGTGTAACATGTGACTTCGCTTTCGCGTTGGCTTAAGCATGTTTCTTTAGCTAATTCTAACGAGTGATATTTTTTTAATACAACCTGTGCGCATGTCCACTGATTAGAGTTGGGCAAGCGGCAGAAGTCATTTTGCTTTTGTGCGGAAAAACCATGTTGAGCCAATTCATAACGGCACTGGTTCCACTGCAGAGTCGTCAGGCGGGTGTATGTGTTTACCGCATGGGCTGAGTTTATAGATAACAGGACCAGACCGATTGCACCGACAAATGTGGAAACATTTATTTTTCTAACTTTACGATGTTTGAACCCCAATGAAAACCCCTAACCTAAAAAAAACTAAAGCTACCGGCCTGCCCCAGGCAAGCCGGCTAAATAAAATAAAAATACTAATAACGGCACTGGTTGCGCGCAGATGACGGCGAGTAACCTTGATTCATGCGGCTTCTGATGCATGAAGATTGAGAATACGTAACAGATGAGCACGTACTACGTAAGTGCGATGGGCTGTAGTTGTTGTTTAATACAGTCGATACGCACTCAAGTTCAGCGCCGGTTGTTAAGCCTGTGCAGTTGTTTTGTGCTGAAGAAATCGAATAACCACGAGCCAATACTTTAGCGATACACGCGCTGTTGCCACCCGGGTATGTAGGCGGGTAGCTTGGTGGGTATGACGGTGGGTACGGAGTCGGATAAGTCGGTGAGTTGTAGCCTGTTTCATCACAGGTAAATGTTGGGCACGAATAATCTGAATATCCGTATTGGCGTTTCATGCGATCGACTTCGCTGTTTGATAAGTTTGTGCCCACTTTACGTCCGTCTACATACATACGACCGCTTTCCGCTGTATACGAAATTTTCCCTACAGAGCATCCATAGCTTTGCGAGTATTGATGTACGCGAGAAAAGAACTGATTCCATTTAATTACTTCGCCTGTGTAGTTGCCGTTGCGACGGATACTACAGTCTGAGTTTGGTGATGGTTCCGCCATGACGGTGCTGATAGTTAGCAAGCTGATAAGAGCCGCTGCGATAATTGATTTCATAATTCCCCCGAATTGTGTTGTTAAGCTGAGCTCACCCCGAGCCCTATTTACCCGAGCAGAAATAGCACGCCAAAGGCTCCAAACCCAACTGTATTTGTTTTTTACGGGCATAATTTCAATTTCCAAAAACCCCGTAAAAACAAATAGAAAGCTTAAGTACTCTAAGTAGTGGATTAGTCTTGAGTCGGTCCAAACCTTAACAAAATTCTAAAAATGAAAAAAGTATAACGCCGGGGACCGCGAGAACGCACATCACGCGCGTCCGAGTCGCCCCAAAATGAAAACTCTCGGTCAGGATCTAAAAGCAACTCAAAATCAAATTCCTTCAATTGCGTTCTTGCGGTTAGTGAGATTGATTTTCATTCCGTATTTTTGGAGGGGCGTTGTCTTGCTTTATGGTGTTGGGTTTTGACATTGGATTTGATGGGTTGAGCATTTGCTTTTTTGATTTTTTTAATCGTGTTGCAAATGAGCTAGGCAGATTTTTGATTTCCTCGAAGTGCTTATTTTGTTAGCAGTAAAAACTAAATTCAAAAATTTCAATTGGTTTTCAAAAAGAATCTTGCAAAATCGCAGATTTGGTATTTTAAATAGAGCATTAACAAATTTTTTTTATTATTAAACTAAAAAATATTTAGGATCACTCATGTCTATTAATTTCAAAAAGTTAGAAGTAAAAAGAGCGCTGAAATCGGCTGTTTCTTTTTGCTTTTTGGGTACCCTAGTGGGCCTAGCGTCGCTGATGATCGGATGTAAGTTTCAACCGGGATGGGGTTACAACAAGGGCCATGCGCCTGAACAGCCAATTCCGTATTCTCACGAACTTCACGTGGGTAAATTGGGTATGCAATGTCAATATTGCCATAACCAAGTTGAGCGTTCAAAACACTCAAACATCCCAACGCTTCAAACCTGCATGAACTGTCATATGCAAGTTAAGACAGATTCGCCTCACATTCAAAAAATGCGTGAAGCTTTTGATGCGGGGAATTCTATCGAATGGAAACGCGTTCACATGCTGCCGGATCATGTTCAATTCAATCACTCGGCTCACGTTACAAAAGGCGTAAACTGCCAAACATGTCACGGTGAGATCGAAAAGATGGCAGTTGTTTCTCAGCACGCTGATTTGTCAATGGGCTGGTGTATTAATTGCCATAGACAAGAAGAAAACAAAGCTCCTCTTAACTGCACTACGTGTCACCATTAATTCTTGAGGTAACCGATGTCTGAAATTCACAACGATCAAAACGAACACGATCACAAACACGATCATACTGACGCGGAATTGGCGGCTAAAAAAGCGGCGCGGCCAAAGATTGAAAAAAACCAGGCGAATCATTGGTTGAGCATTGATCAATACATGCAAGATCCTGAATTCCAAAAAACTGTGGAAACAGAATTCATGTCTTCGCCTCTACGCGAAGACGAAGCAAAAAATCCGTGGGCTCGTCGTGAGTTCCTAAAATTAATGGGTGCTTCGATGGCGCTTTCAACGGCCAGCTGTATTCGTCGCCCAGTTCAAAAAATCGTTCCTTATAATAAACAACCAGAAGAAATCACGTTCGGCGTTCCTAACTTCTACACGTCGACTTTTTTTGACGGGCAGGAAAGCCTTGGTGTTTTGATTAAAACTCGCGAAGGTCGTCCAATAAAATTGGAAAGTTTAGAAACCGAGCCTCTAAGTCAAGGTGGAACAAGCATTCGTGCTCAAGCCCACGTGTTGTCACTATATGATTTAGATCGTTTAACGGCGCCTAAGAAAAACTTATTCAATGAAAAGCGTACAAACAAAGACACTATTTCTGTATCATGGGAAAACGCAGATACAGCGATCGTTGAATCCTTGAAAAAGGGTGGCGTTTATATCTTAACTGGAAATATCGTATCACCTTCAACTCAAGCTGTAGTAAAAGACTTTGCTGAAGGCTTCAAGGCGACTCATGTGGCTTGGGAAGTATTAGCGAATGAAGACGTTCGTAAGGGGCAAAAAGCATCTTACGGCACAGATGTTCTTCCGTTCTATCGTTTTGATAAATCTAAAATGACAGTATCTATTGATGCTGATTTCTTGGGAACATGGATTGCGCCAACTGTCTTTACACGTCAGTTCTCTAAAACTCGCAAGGATTTTGCGAATATGTCACGTATGGTGGCATTTGATTCAAACTATTCATTGACTGGTGCTAATGCGGATATCCGTGTTCGTATCAAGCCGTCACAGCAATTAAAAGTCGCAGTAGCGATCGCTCAAGAGCTGATCGTTAAGCAAGGCAAATCATCCTACGCAGGTAACGGCGAAATCAAAAACTGGTTGAACTCGTTCGGTAATGCCGCTGACGGATTGCACATGGAGCCAGCTTTATTAAAAGAGATCGTTAAAGACCTTTGGGCGGCCCAAGGTGAATCATTGATCGTTGCCGGCGGTTTGAAAACGCAAACGGAAACGTCAGCGGCTCTTCAAGCCGTTGTTAACTTGTTGAACTCGGCTCTTGGTAATGACGGTAAAACGGTACAACACCGTCGCTCAATCACTTCGAGTGGTTCGCACTCTGAAATGGCGACATTGATTACAGCAATGAAAGATAAGAAAGTTAAAACTCTTATCATTCACGGAGTTAACCCTGCGTTTGCTCTGCCGGCTAAGTCTGAATTTAAAGACCATTTAAAAAACGTAGAAACAGTCGTGTACATCGGCGATCGTATGAACGAAACGGCTATGTGGGCAAACTACGTACTTCCTGAAAATCACTCAATGGAAAACTGGGGTGATTCAGAAATGGTTTCTGGTGTGTACTCAATTCAACAACCGGCAATCAAACCCATGTACGACACTCAAAGCATGCAGATCACGCTTATGAATTGGTGTTTTCAAGCTAAAGTCGGCCCAAAACGCATTCAAGAATTTGAATCCTACTATGACTACTTAAGAAACTTCTGGAAAACGGATATTTTCCCTAAAGTAGGTAAAGGTGGAAATTTTGAAAAAAGCTGGCAAGAGCTTCTACAGTCAGGCTCGGTTGGTGAACTATCGGATTCAGATAGCCCACGTAGTTTCTCTGTTTCAAGCTTAACTGATTTAAAAAAGCCAGCCGTTGTTGAAGGCTGGGAATTAGTTCTATATCCAACAAGTCAGTTGGGTGATGGTGCAGGTTCACAAGCTAATATCGGTTGGATTCATGAACTTCCAGATCCAATCACGCGTGCTGTTTGGGATAACTATGCTTCTATTTCAATGGCGGCAGCTAAGAAATTGAATGTAAAACAAAACAGCGTAATTGAAATCACCGTTGGTAAAGATAAAATGGAATTGCCCGTGTTGATTCAGCCGGGTCTACAAGACGATGTTATAGCCATCGCTATCGGTTACGGACGCACTCATGTTGGTTCAGTAGGTAACGATATCGGTAAAAACGTTTATGAATTAGCACAAGTAGCGGCTAGTGGTCAGATCGTGTTCTCGGGCTCTAAAGTAGTCGTGAAAGCCACTGGCAAAAAATACGAGTTAGCTCAAACGCAAACTCACCATTCAATGGAAGGTCGTCAGATCGTAGTTGAAGCGACATTAAAAGAATACCAAGCTAAGAAAGATCATATTATTCACAAACATCCAATTTGGTCAGTTTGGTCTGGTCATCAGTACAACGGACACAAATGGGGTATGGCGATTGACTTGAATTCATGCACAGGCTGTTCGGCGTGTGTGGTAGCATGTCAGTCTGAAAATAATATTCCAGTAGTTGGTAAGAAATACGTAATGCAAGGTCGTGAAATGCACTGGTTACGTATCGATCGTTATTACACGGGTAACCCAGAAGACGCTCATGCGGTTTTCCAGCCTGTCATGTGTCAACATTGCGACAATGCTCCGTGTGAAACCGTCTGTCCAGTTCTTGCGACCGTCCACTCGTCAGAAGGTTTGAACGAAATGGTTTACAACCGATGTGTGGGAACTCGTTATTGCTCGAACAACTGTCCATATAAAGTTCGTCGATTCAACTGGTTCAACTACGCTAAGAAAATCGCGGCTCCGGCAAACATGGCATTAAATCCAGATGTGGGCGTTCGTGTTCGCGGGGTTATGGAAAAATGTACGTTCTGCGTTCAAAGAATCAAAGAAGGTAAAAACAAAGCGAAACTTGAAAATCGTCCTTTAAAAGATGGCGAGATCAAGACAGCATGTCAGACGGCATGCCCTGCGAATGTCATCGTATTCGGTGATATGAATGATCAAACTTCACAAGTTTCTAAATTGTTCAAAAACGAAAGATCGTATGCGCTTCTTGAAGAATGGCATGCGGCTCCTTCTGTAAGATACCAAGCAAAAATTAGAAATAACGGTAAAGACCAAATTGCTGCGTCAGCTGCTCACGAAGGTGGTCACTAATGATGAAACGTAATCAATTAATTCTTGGCAATAAAACCTTAAAAGATATTACAGATGATATCTGTCAGCCGGTGGAAACACTGCCTGGTAAAGGTTGGGTAGGGATGTTCCTAAGTGCGAAGACACTTTTATTATTTTACATCTTCGTATTAGGAATGATCGTCGCTAACGGTATGGGTTTGCTAGGCGTAAATCATCCGAATGCATGGGGTACGATGATTATCACGTTCGTATTTTGGATCGGTATCGGCCATGCGGGTACATTGATCTCGGCGATCTTGTTTTTATTCCGCCAAAAATGGAGAACGTCGGTGGCTCGTACAGCAGAAGCCATGACTGTATTCGCGGTAATGACGGCGGGATTGTTCCCGTTACTTCATACGGGCCGTCCTTGGCTTGATTTCTGGTTATTTCCTTACCCAAACCAACGTGGTCCATTATGGGTTAACTTCCGTTCACCGTTATTATGGGACGTTTTCGCCGTATCTACGTACGCGACAGTGTCTATGGTTTTCTGGTACATCGGTTTAGTTCCTGACTTTGCCACTCTTAAAGATCGTGCGAAAAATAAAATTCGTAAAACCGTATACGGCGCATTGTCTTTAGGATGGAGAGGTACTGCTCGCAATTGGTCACATTATGAAATGTTGTATTTAATCCTTGCGGGTTTATCGACACCTCTAGTTCTTTCAGTTCATACGATCGTATCGTTCGACTTCGCGGTAGCAAGTCTTCCAGGATGGCATACAACAATCTTCCCTCCGTACTTTGTTGCGGGCGCGATTTTCTCGGGTTTCGCGATGGTTGTGACGTTGATGACATTAGTTCGAATTGGTTTTCCTCAATTCAAAGACTACATCACTCTTGATCATATGGAAGTGATGAATAAAATCATCATGACAACCGGATTGATGGTTGGTTATGCGTACGCATCCGAGTTCTTCGTCGCTTGGTACTCTGGTAACGTATACGAGCGTTACGTATTTATGAGTCGTGCGGGTCTTCCAGGAACGACGGGCGATTATGCTTGGTCATATTGGATTATGGTTACATGTAACGTGATTATCCCTCAGATATTTTGGTCTAAATGGGCTCGTCGTAACATCGCAGTTATGTTCGTAGTGTCTATCTTCGTAAATATCGGTATGTGGTTCGAACGTTTCGTGATCACGATTACGTCACTTCATGCGGACTTCTTACCTTCGAGCTGGGGTAACTATGCATGGAGTTTCTGGGATGGCGCTTTACTGTTCGGCAGTTTCGGTATGTTCTTAACGCTGTTCTTATTATACTTACGTGTTTTCCCTGCGATTTCGATTGCTGAGATTAAACCAATGCTTCCTGTGGGCAGAGATGATCATAAAGGAGGTCACTAATGGCTAAGTTGATGCCAGGCCTTGCCGCTATTTTTACTGAAGAACACCAAATCCTTGAGGCGGCTAGAAAGTCTCGTGATTTAGGTATGACAAAATTTGAAGCGATTTCTCCGTATCCAATTCACGGTATGGAAGAAGCGTGCGGTATAAAACGTTCGTCGATTCCGTATGTAACATTTATTGCAGGTTCAATCGGTTTAACATCGGCTCTTGCTTTAACATGGTACACGTCGGCTTATGACTGGCCAATCAATGTGGGTGGTAAACCGCCGTTCTCGTTGCCAGCTTTCATTCCAATCATGTTTGAATTAACAGTATTATTTGCCGCATTAGCTTCTGTGGGAGCGTTGTTTTATCATGCGGGAATTCCAAGAATTGATCCGCCGACAATTGATCCAGATTTAACATCACATAAATTTGCTATCTTTGTTCCAGAAAACGAAACGGGCTATGAAGCTAAGAAGCTTGAAAGTTTCTACAAAGGCTTAGGGGCGGAATACGTTAAGAAAGTTGAGGCATACTAATGAAATCTCTAGGAATAAAAGACGTGTGCAGACAGGCAGCGGCTATCCTTGCTATTTTAGGTGGATTAACTGGCTGTCATATTGACAAAAGCAAACCTAACTTTGAATTAATTCAAGATATGTTTGAATCTCCAGCCATCAAGCCTCAAGAGTACGATCCCAATACACCCAATCACATCAGTGGTCGTGAACCTGTGAAAGGCACAGTGCCAGTGGGCTTCGTGTACGAACCAATGGATGATTTAGCGGTAGCGGAAAAGGAAATGAAAAATCCAATTGCTGGCGACATGTCTAAAGAGGTTCTTTGGGTCGGCGAAAAGTACTATGAAACAAGCTGCGCTCTTTGCCATGGTCAAAAAGGTGAAGGCGGCGTGGAATCTAAAGGTAGAATTTCTGAACTTATGGCGCTTAAACCACCGGTTATCACTAATGATAAAATCATTGGTTGGTCAGATGTTCATTTATATTACGTAATCTCGCGCGGTCAGGGGATGATGGGTCCGTACGCAAATCACGTACCTCAAAAATATCGCTGGCAATTAGTTAATTACATCAGACACTTACAAAAAAATTATAAGAAGTAGGAATATCTATGGCTAGTCATTCATCGCATGATTTACAAGTAAAACCATTTGATACTTCAAGCACATTGAAGGTTTTGATCCTTGGTTTAATCGGTATCGGACTTATTACGTTTGGTTTAGGTCTATTCCTAAATGAAGAAAGAACATGGACAAGTTACCTAGTGTCTTTCTTCTACTTCTCGTGCTTGGGGTTGGGCGGATTGTTTTTTGCGGCGATTCAGCACATCGCTAAGGCCGGTTGGTCAACGTCGGTTCGTCGATACGCGGAAGCCATGACGTCTTTTATTCCATTCATTTTAGTGGGTGGTTTGATTTTGTTGTTAGGTTCAAAAACTCTATTTTCTTGGACTCATGAGGACGTAATTAACTCGTCAGCATTAATCAAAGCGAAAACGGCGTATTTGAACATTCCATTCATGGCGACTAGAATTGTTGTTTGCTGCCTGGGTTGGTTTGCGTTCAAATGGTTCATCGTTGGAAACTCTTTAAATCAAGATCAATCGGGTGATCATCAGCTTACGATTAAAAACGTGGGTATTTCGATCGCGTTCGTATTGTTCTTTGCTTTATCATTTTCGTTCTTCAGCGTGGATTTGTTAATGTCGTTGTTGCCAACTTGGTATTCGACGATTTTTGGTATCTATTGTTTTGCGGGTTTGTTCCAGTCTACATTTGCGGTTCTTGCGTTGATGATAATTTTCATCAAACGTGCGGGTTTCGTAAAAGGATACGTAAATGTTGAGCACCAACATGATATTGTGAAATTTATGAAAGGTTTTACAGTATTTTGGGCGTACATTGCGTTTTCCCAATTCATGTTGATTTGGTACGCTAACATCCCTGAAGAGACTGAATACTATATCATGCGTTCACAAAACGGATGGCTCGCGATTTCATTCTTGTTATTAATCTTCCGCTTTATCGTTCCATTCATCGCATTGTTGCCTAGAGGCTTAAAACGTAATGATAACCACGTTATCGCGGTTTCTGTTTTGATTCTAGTTATGCAGTACGTGGACATTTACTGGATGGTTTACCCGAACTTCAACGACGGTATGATTAAATTCGGCTGGCAAGAAATCGGCTTATTCCTTGGTTTCCTGGGCGTGTTCTTGCTCGGAATAACTTCATTCTTTAAAAAATATTCGATGGTGCCTTTGAAAGATCCTCGCTTGCATGAGGCGATTAATCACCATGTTACTTACTAATAGGTGAGTTACAGATTGCTATTTGAGGGAAGGCTTCCAGTTTGGAGGCCTTTTTCTTTTTTGGGGCTTTGTTTTTCTTTGTAAGATGAGCGGGGTGACGAGCGGCCTTCCTCTTAGAAGAGACCTTTGGTTTTGGAAACGCGGCCATCGTGGGACTGGCCGTCCGCCCTGCAGGCGTCGCTTCGCTTAATACCGCATCCTGCGGCGCCTGAGGTTTCAAAAACCAAAGGTCTCTTCTAAGAGGAAGGTGTTTTCATTCCGTTTTACAAAGAAAAACAAAGCCCCAAAAAAGAAAAAACAAAGCTAGAAAATTTCACTAAGAGCAATTTTAACGGATTAGTAAATCGCTGGGGGCTTTGGGTAGGGTGTCTAGCTATTGAAAATCGTTTTCAATGGGTTTTCATTCTGGGGAAATGGGTTGATTGTTTTGGGTGGGTTGTTAGGGTGGTAATTCATGCGACATCTATTTTTTGTTCTTTTGTTTATTGGGCTTTCGGCTTTGGGGCAGCAGCGCCTTGGGCTTAATGATATTACTCATTTGTTTCCTTTGCCTAGCATGGATGAGGTTTCTTTGATGTGGCATGCGCGTACGTCAAGTGTGCGTGGTGAGCTTTTGCCTTATTCCTATTTTCAGCAGTTGCCTCGTCTTGTTCCTGGGATTGATCCTTTGAAACTGTATCAGCAGTCGTTAAAGGTTGTGGCGGTTCGGCTCGATCCTTGTTTTATGGAAACGGCTTTGCGTGGGTGTCAGCCTCAGGTTCGGCTAGTGTGGCAACCACTTGTAGTTAAAGAGTATACCTCGGCGACGATCGATGCCAGCGTGCATACGTTTTATGATCTGACTCAGAAAGATTGGCAGTCGCTGGTTCAGGAATATCGACAATTGAAATCTAGCGTCCGTTATAGCAATGTCGATCCGTTGCAAGTGTCACCGGCATTGATTTCATTTGGCTATAAAAGTCAGTATTGGCAGTCATTTTCGTCCATCGTTTTAAAATATATCGGCGTTCAGAATTTGGTGCGTGTTACAATTATGAACGTGAATCCGATGGGAAATGCGTGGGCTTTTGGAGCTTACAGGCCGGTAAATGGTAAGCTTGAAATTCAGCCGATCCCCGGTATTGATAGAAAAGCTCAGGTCGTGATTTCTAAGCAATCAGTTGGCGCGGAAACTTTAATGGATGCGATTCCTCGTCCCGCCAATCAAGATCATTTCTTTAGATTTTTAAATGACTCGCAAATGGCGAAAAAGATTTTTCCTCCGGAAAACATTCAGGCGGCGGTGCGGACAGCATTCGAGTTTGAAAACACACGCATTCACAATTCAGGAACGATTAGTTGCGCTAGTTGCCACTTGACGCGTTCGCTGAGTTTGATAGTTCGTGGCAGTTTTCCGCAGTGGGATTGGAAGCGGATTCTTAAAGGTGTGGCATATTTGGGTACATCGAATATGACGAACACGACATCGTCGTTCATTCATGGTGAGTCGCTTAGAATGCTAGGGTACTTTGGTCGTACCCCAGTGATTTCAGATCGCGTGATCAATGATACTGATCTTGCACTTCGAATGATTAAATAATTATTTTTTAAATTTTTTATCTGGTTTTACAAAACGCAATGTCATGCGATCGCTTTCACCGATAGTTAAATACTTCTCTTTATCGACGTCCTTCAGGCGAAGGGTTGGTGGTAGAGTCCAAACGCCTTCTGGATAATTTTTTGTATCTCTAGGGTTGGCATTGATTTCCGATTTTTCTTCTAATTTGAAGCCGACACTTTTAGCTATCTTGATCACGTGTTTTTCGTGCACGTAACCATTCTTTGCTTTTGGATCCATTTTTGATTTAGGGTCTGCGCGATGTTCAACGACACCCAAAATTCCGCCCGGTTTTAAAGCTTTGAAAAATGTCTTGAATGCTTCTTTTTCATTCGGCATCCAGTTGTGGATATTTCTAAAGGTTAAAACCATATCAACTGAATCCGCGGGCGCAATTTCAGTAGTTGGGCTGAAAGAAACGATTTTCGCTTTAGCTCCCGCTGCTGGATATTTTGCTAGCCAGGCATCAATCTTGGCGTTGAGGTCCTTTTGGAAATCAACAGTCGTGTCGCGAGGAAAACCAGCGGCGATATATTGACCGCGAGTTGCTAAGAGTGGGGCAAGAATTTCCATATACCATCCTGCGCCGGGTGCAATTTCAACGACCGTCATGTCCGGTTTAACTCCAAAGAAATTTAGAGTCTCTACGGGGTGACGATATTAGATCTCTTTTGTGACTATTCGCTTCATAACATATCAAGTCTTTGAAACTCTTATCAAATTCTTGTTTTTCTGTTGAGCTTTCAAAATATTGAGTCTTTCAATGGATAGTTCGACATTTAAATTTGTCAATTTTTCGACGAGTTTTTTGAACTTTTTGTAAGTGGCTACTTCAGCTTTAATTTTTTCAACGAACTCATCTTTTAGATACTCAGTTTTACTGCGTTTGTTTTGGGTGTAGCTGATCTGCCAATAGGGCCATTTTTTATCCCCTCTCTTATGGAATTGTTTTGTTACCGATCCGGGCCGCATATCGCCCAGATTCATCAGTTCGTTTTTAGTTGCAGTTATTTTTTGGAGGAAAGTCTCCACTTTTTTATTTGTCATAATCATAGCATTACAATGCTATGATTATATTTGCAAACAATAAACGGAGTTTTATGCTTTGGAATAAAATTAAATTGCTGCCGTCGGTTCAATTTCGGAGAGTTGTCGGTATTAAGAAAAATACCTTTGAAATGTTTTTAGGAGTATTAAAACCAAAATGGAAGATGCGTCGACGAAGAGGTGGACCAAAACCAAAACTAATCCTTCAGGACCAGCTTTTGCTGACTCTGAGTTATTTGCGACATTATGGTACTTTTATTGAAACCGGCGCGAAGTTTGGCGTTAGTGAATCTTGTGCTTGGAGTATCTGCCGGTGGGTTGAAGATATTTTAATCGCTGAAAAGGTACTGCACCTGCCGGGTAAAAAGGAGCTTTTAAAGTCCAATGAAAAAGGCGTCACTTTTGATGTTACCGAGTGCCCTGTGGAAAGGCCTAAGCGAAAAAAATCTGGACGCCATAAGAATCAACAAAAACAAAATTATTCTGGAAAAAAGAAACGACATACAATCAAACAGCAAGTCTGCGTTAGCGGGGCGAAAATTATTTCCACAAAGCAAGGTGTTGGGAAAAAACATGATTTTAGGCTTTATAAAGAATCCAAGAACCGTGTCCACCCAGAAACGAACTTTAACGGCGACTCTGCCTACCAGGGAATACAGAAAATCCATACAAAATCCTCAATACCAAAGAAACGAACCAAGAAAAATCCGCTCAGCAAAAAAGATAAAGAACAAAATAAAAAAATCTCAAGCGAAAGGGTCTTTGTTGAACATGTTTTTGCGTTTTTAAAGAAGTTCAAAATCATCAGTCACAGATACCGAAATCGAAGAAAGAGATTTGGTCTCAGGTTTAACCTGATTTGCGGGATTTTTAATTACGAATGGAACGAATAGTCACAAAAGAGGTCTATTGATCACGTTTAGTATTTTCAGGCGTGCGAAACAAACTCTTCGCAGCTTCGTCAATAGTCGTTGGCAGTGTAAGAGCTGGCGTAAACTCTGGTTTAACATCTTTTTGGCTACAACTTGTTAGTGAAAAAATCAGTGTCGATGTTAGCACGAACACGGAAAATAAAATTTTTAAATTTTTCAAGAAAAAACTCCTTTTTTTTAAATCAACTAAGAAATGTATAATGGCATCGAGTTTAGTCCATTGTCATGAAAGAAAATATTTAGTTTTCATTTGTGTTCTTTATCATGTTTTAATTTCGAAATATTCCGTCGGGAAAAGGAGAAATTATGGAAGTGAATGAATTGCAACGTGGCCGTTTGATTGACCATCTACAAATCGTTGTCGCGGACTTAGAAAAAAGTAAAAAATTCTACAAAGCCATTTTTAGTGCTCTTTCAATCCCCATTGGCGGCGAGAACGAAGAGTATTTCTGGGCGGACGAATTTTTTGTGTCATCTAAGGATAGCAAAGCATCGCAAGGGAAGCTGACTGGGCGCGGACATTTTGCCTTTCAGGCGAGTTCGGAAGAGATCGTTAAAAAATTCTATAAATTTGGTTTGGAAAATGGCGGACAAGACAACGGTGCGCCGGGAAATCGTTCCTATCACCCAGGTTATTATGCGGCATTTCTGATTGATCCCGATGGAAACAATGTTGAGGCCGTATTTCACGGTCCGGCAAAAAAATCGGCTGAGTCGATCAAGATTACATTTTAACGTATTCGTTTTCGGTGGCCATCGTGTCCGGCCACCGAGAATGCCAATTTGAGATGGCCCAGATTTGCCGGGATTTTTCATAGA
>DDVI01000040.1 GCA_002345205.1 Bdellovibrionaceae bacterium UBA2316
GATGAAATGGTTATAGAGCTTCGATCTTATTTAAAAAAGAATCAGAAAAATCCAGAGAAAATAAAGAATTTTTTCCAAGCGGAAAAAGTCAAGTACGCAGCTTAAACAGTCAATCTATGCTGCAGTCTTGGTAATAATGTATGGCTTAACAGAAGCCTTTCGAGCAACATTCCTGGATCCATCCCAAGTCGACAAGCGTCCAGATTCCATCGGCAAATCCATTCCCAATCCAGAAGTCTTGGTGTTGAATGAAGCGGGCGCAGAGTGTGGCCCGGGTGAGGTGGGCGAGTTAGTCCAACGAGGCGCCCTAGTGTCGCTTGGGTACTGGAATGATGAAGCTCGCCGGGGCAAGCCCCGCAGTTTCATGGGCTCCGGGGGACCTTTCGTGGGTTTGATTTAACTTCTACTTTCGGGAAAAGCTCCCCCTGCGCAGACTCCAAGCCCTTATCGGCATGTTCCTCAATATATCTTCGCACCATGGCCGCAGTAACTCCTTCACCCACGGTACGCACAAAGTAACTGGCTCCCCACAACTTTCCGCTCCAAAGCTTCCTCTTGAAGTAATCAAACCTTTTAAACATAAACCGGGCGCTGACGCTCTTTAATATCCTGACAGCTTCTCCGACTGATCGTTGCGGCGGAATTTCTATGTAAATATGTACGTGATCCTCGTCCACTTCCACCGATATAATATTCATTCCATATTCAACGGCTGTCCGCCTCAGTAGCTGCTCGCAGTATTCTTTTTCATGCGCAAGCGTCATCACCCTCTTGCGATATTTAGTAGACCAGACAATGTGATACTGACATTCAAAAACGGAGTGACTGCTTCGATGAAATCCCATAATCCGGGCTATACCACAAAACGGGCTTAGAGCCTAGGTGGAGAATGGGGCTACGCCCCCTTCAACCCCCGCTTATATCCCCCTCGCGGCAAGTCGCGGGGTCTTACGCTAAAGACGATAAAGAAAAAACAGAGGAAAGATTTAAGGTGTTACCTAATTTAGTATCTAGCCGCGGACCTGAACTTGTCATTCCAGAAATGGCTGTGTTTTCAGGAGATTTTGTAAAAAAAGATGAAGAGGGATTTCTCTACTTTGTTGGCAGAAAAGACGAGATGATTAAAACGTCTGGATATCGTGTCAGTCCGAATGAAGTTGAAGAAATTGTGTATACTATAGGCGGTGTGCTAGAATGCGCAGCCTTTGGAATTGATCATCCAAAATTAGGCCAAGTTATCATTCTGGCTGTCGTTATAAAAGAATCATCCGATGTAGCAATTAAAAATATTAAAACCGCGTGTAGGACATTGATGCCAAATTATATGGTACCTGCTGAATTTCAATTTCAAACCACGTCTCTGCCAAGAAACTCAAACGGAAAGATTGACCGCAAACAAATACTCAGCAGTTATTCAAAATAACAGAAAAGGAATATCTTAGGATATGAATATTTCAGCTTACGACTCTAAGGACGGAGAACTGGTCTGGGTGGGTAAAAAAATCTCGGATTTCCATAGACTTTTCAATCGTACCCCATTTTACTTATACGATAGAATTAAAATACAAAATCGAATTAGAAAGCTACGCGATCAATTTCCTAAAGAAATAAAGTTGCATTACGCCGTTAAAGCCAATCCTAAAAAAGAATTAATAGAATTTTTGAGTCCACTTGTAGATGGCTTTGATGTCGCCTCGGCCGGTGAATTAAATACTATTCGACACACAAGAAAATCTGCAGATGAAATAAGTATTGCTGGACCGGCGAAGTCCGTGGAAGAACTTATTGACGCCGTAAAATCTGAAATACTTATAAGCATCGAATCTTTCCGCGAAATAGAGGAATTAAAATTTATTTGGACGAAGTTTGGCAAACGTCCCAAGGTCATTGTTAGAATTAATCCCAATTTTGAGCTCAAAGGCTCTGGTATGAAGATGGGGGGCGGATCTAAGCCGTTTGGAATAGATTCAGAAATGGTTCCTGCCGCGATCAAAAACATTTTTAAGTATGACTTAGATTTCTTTGGGTTCCATATTTATTCAGGCTCTCAGAATCTAAAGCATGTATCTATTGTGCAAGCCCAAAAAAATAGTTACCAGCTTGCGTATGAATTATGCAAAACCTGTAAATTAGATATTCGAGTTCTAAATTTGGGAGGCGGTTTTGGAATTCCTTACTTTAAAGGTGAAAGCGACCTTGATTTAGGTCCAATCGCACAGAATCTATTAAATTTGGTGGAAACAGCTAGATCTGAAATGCCCAAAACCAAATTTATTATTGAACTTGGACGATACTTAGTCGGTGAGTCAGGCATTTATGTCTGCCAAGTGGTCGATAAAAAAATTTCGCGCGGAAAAACTTTTTTATTGGTTAACGGCGGTCTTCATCATCACTTGGCCGCCACCGGAAATTTAGGTCAAGTAATACGTCGCTCCTATCCGATAGTAATAGGAAATAAGATTAATGAAACGATTCTAGAGGAAGTGTCTCTCGCTGGCCCTCTGTGCACCCCCCTGGATACCTTCTCTGACAATATTCTTTTGCCCAAAGCTGAAATTGGCGATTACCTAGTTTTATTTCAGTCTGGTGCCTATGGAGCCACTGCAAGTCCACAAGATTTCTTGTCTCATCCTCGTGTGCTTGAAGGTCTATTTTAAAAGGAAATTTATTTTGGAAAAATCATCTCAGAGATTTGTCGGAAAAAAAGATTTGATTTTAACTCCGATCATAGAAATTGCATTAGTTCTAATCTCAATTGTCAGTGCATATTTCATACTTGATTTTTTTGGAGACTTTCGTTGGCTTGAGTTTTTGGTCATTTTGTATTTCTTGATTATGGCATTCACTATTATTTTATTGAAAATTATTCGTGTGTGTTACCCCTTTAAAGAGGGAATATTCACAAGTCAAGAACACCCAGCCATTGTTTACAGATGGAATCTTTATGGATTTCTTTGTATTACTAATTTAAGTTTAATTTACCAAAATAACTTGCTACCGATTCCCTTTAGAAAGTTATTTTTACAGTTGTTAGGCGCCAAAATCGGCCCGGGAGTGTTTGCGATAAGCGGTCTTGTGACAGATCCTCACATGGTTACGATCGAAGAAAATGTTATACTTGGAGATGAGCGCTACGTTTCCCCTCACGGTATTGTCACGCTATCTTCAGGTGATGCCTTGATTGTGAAGCGAATTCATCTAAAGAAAAATTGCATTATCGGAGCCCGGGCGGTTTTACTTCCCGGAGTCGTTGTGGGAATTGGATCGACGGTTGCGCCAAATACGGTGGTTCCAATGAACACCGTTATTTCCGATGGTGAATTTTACCCCAAATCAAAAGTTATCAGTTAGTCACGTATTTTCGGTGACAATTTTTTTGACTATTTTTCCCAAGTCGTAATTTTCAAATTCCTTCTTTAATGATTTTGCCGATCTTGAATAGGACTCACTAGAAAAAATATGTTCAACCGTACTTTTGATAATCTCAGCCGTTAAATTCCAGAATCTCAGTAGAACGCCTGCGCCTCGATTCTGGACATGAATCATGTTTAGAAGCTGGTCATTGTTAAAGATAATTCCTATACAGGGAGTGCCCCACGAAAGAGAGGCGTGACAAATAGGGGAGCCGCCGTTACCGATAACAAGGGCAAATTCCTTTTCTAAATTATCAAACGGCAAGAAATCAACGGTGTGCACGTTGGGGAAGGCGGGCAAATTATTTTTTTTACCCGACAACGTCACAATGATATGGATGTCTTCGCCCAGTGACCTAAGCCCAGCAATAATTACTGGCAGAACATCTAAGTTTCCCGATGAACCCAAGCTTACAAGAATTTTTTTTTTATTGGGCGCAAGAGTGGGCCACCAGGCAGGAAACTCACACGGCATAGACCAAATTAAAGGGCCAATGTAAAATTGATTAGGCTTATTTTGTTTTAGCGGAACTAATTCGGGCGTATCACAAAATAAAATAACATCGCCGTCAGTAATAATATTTCTATAGTCATTGAATTTTAATCCAATCCGAGCTGTGGACTTACGAACCAGAAATGCCATATTAAAAAAATTAAACTTAATGATAATAGGGACAAAAGGCATACAAAATAATTTAATAAATCGTTCTCCTAAAATTCGCACAGCGGGGGCCTCTGGTATAGGGAATCGGCTAACGATTTCCGGGCTCCAATAGGCATTAGTTATGTTGACGTACTTTACTTTGCTTAATCGACAACTGACCGAAAGAGAATGACGAAAATCACCCACAACAATATCGGGCTTAACTTTTTCAATTATTTTCAAGTCTTCATCTATATGACTGTTAAAAACTGACTCAGAATAAATTGGGTTCGCCTTGTCGACAATGTCTGAAAACAATTCTGCAGGTATACTGGCTAAGGGTTGAAACACTATCCCGATGCTTTCTATTAAATTTTGATACTTAAGATCAGCGGCCAAAGCAATATCAAACTCACTTGCCTCGAGACTTTTAATAATTTTCAAAGGCCGAGCGAGATGAGCCAACGTGACGGTGTGGGCAATAAAAAGAATTTTTGTTTTAGACTTAATAAATTACCACCCTTGCTGGCGAACATAAATAGATTGAAACACTATCACTCTATAATTTTCAAAATAGGAGCCATCCGTAAGGTCCTCATGGAAATTGAAAGGCCTGGCGACTTGCCAGTTCTCACTATCCAGATTGGTGTATTATTAGTCGCGATAGAAAACTCGTTTTTAAGCAAAGCTTCACCGGTTTCAAAAAAATGTTTCCATTTTGTTGAAGCAGGACTTAATCCATGCTTAATACTGAATGCAAACGTAGAAACAATTGTCAGAGGCTGCACCCCAAAACCCATTTTATTCAAAGACAACCATAATTCCATCATAAGACCGCCGGCTTTGACAATGGTGGATTTATTTAGACTTGATTGAGTAGAGTCGGGGATAGACACACAAATTAATTCGGACGAAGATTTGAGTTGGTCCTCAATGCGAAATTTATTTTGTGACTTAACAATAGGTCTTAAAAGCTTTAGGGCCATAGGGAAATCACGAATTAAAGGTATGCTGGGCAATTCCCAAAACTTCACACCCATGTTAGACCAATGCATACCGTCTTTAGTTTTTTGGACTTGCGAATGGGTGAAGCGAAGCCACTTTAAAGTAGCTGGCAAGATATGGGGATCGTCGGTCAAAAGCTGCTCGGCGTTCGAGATATAATCTAAAAGCTGGGATGAGGGGGGGCCGCATGAATGCCATGTGGCAGGAAAAAAAACACTTTGCTGGCTAAGTGGCTCTTTTAGTCGCTTCCTGTCTAGATTCCCGCTAATGTATGGTCTTCGATCCGTGCTTCGCGTTTCTAGAACGTCCGCAAGAGAACTGATTTTTTCTTGGGTTTGGATAAAATGAACTTGGGCCCAAAAATCATTATTTTCTGGATTCATTTGTCCCAACTGATAGGTTGTCGAAAAACCAAATTCGGACGCCGCTATTTGAACGGCAGTCAATAACATGCCAAGAGAAATCATCGAGGCTATCCCCTGCGGGTTTAAAGGGTGCTGCGCCCGCGCCGAATTATGGAAAATTTGCAAGCTGACTTGATTCCATACATAAGACCAAGGCTGAGAATTGTCCCCACTGGGGCTGAAGTTAGCTTTAGCTAAAATCAACTGCAATTGCGAATTAGACAAATTCATTTTTTCCATTTTCACGCCCTCCAGCTTTAAACTACGAGTTTACTTTCAACGCATCGACAATAGTCAGCCGAACAGCCCTCTGAGCAGGCCAAAAAATAGCCGCAAAACAGGTCAAGCAAACAATGATCGTAGAAAGTAAATAATCATTAAGTACAGGCTGAATAGTCACTGGCACGGCCAAATTGGCTCCTGGCAATAAAATGGGTATCTCAAGAAACGAAATACCACTACATAACAAATGGGCTATCGGAGTCGCAAGAGCCGCACCCAAAAGGCCTAACAAGAAGCCCTCCAATACTAGTTGCGACATAATAGTTTCAACCCGGTCACCGAGCGCCATAAGTGTGCCGATCTCTCCAATTCGTTCGTATATAGACATGCCTAAGGTATTCAATATTCCAAAAAAAACTAATATTGAAAGAATAATTTGTAGGACTAAGTTCTGCATGTCATAAAAGTTCGTCAATTGGGTATAAAACGGAGAAATTTCTTTCCAATCCTTGATCTCTACATCTTTAAATTTTTCGATAATTTTTTTATATTCTGTTTTGTTGCGCTCGAGATCTCCATTTTTGTCCATTAACACGGCTATTCTCTCGACTCTGTGTGTGCCTAGTAATTTTTGCGAGACATGAAGTGGAATAAATACCGTTGAGTTATCAACATCAGCCATACCTGTCTTTACAGCCCCTCGAACCTCGAGATCTAAAGAATTCATAGAATTGGCCAAGGTTTGTGAAACTACAGAAAGTGTCTGTCCCACTTTTAGCTGCAAATTTTTTTGCAGACCAGTTCCAACCAAGATTTCATACCTGGCTTCGTTTGAAAAACCAGAACCATCTACAAATGTTAAAATCTTTTCAATATTCGGCTCTGTTTTAGGGTCGTAGCCAAGTGCATAAGCCCCCACAGATTTATCTCCGTTGACTAATAGTACATAGGCGTTTGCGCGCGCTGAGGCATATTTTGTCCCAGGAACCTGTACCAAAAGTTTTTCAATTGTTTGATAATTTTCAAGATAAGCATCTTCCATTTTTTTAGGATAGTCTTCACTCCAAATCGCCGACTTAGCGATTTGCACATGCCCGTTTTGACCCTCGGTAATAGAGGTTTCAATCAAACTAAGCATATAATGCGAAAAACCACGAAACACGACGATGGCGCAAAAAGCTCCTACCACCATTGTTAAATTCAGCGCTGTCCTGATTCGATTTCTGATTAAATTTCTAAATGCAAGTTTGAAGAATAGGAACATTTAACCTCTTTAAATTTTGGCTGCCAAGGCCGTGACCACAGAGATTTTGGATCCCTTGTGGGCTGGCCAAAGGCTTGAGGCCACGGCAGAAAGTAAACAGACCAGCGATGCTTCTAAATAAGAGTCCCAGGACGGTATTATCTTGATATCCATGGCCTGACTGGCCAGGGGGAGCATCACTTGAAAATGAATTCCAGAAATGATGTGAATGGCGATAAACGATAACGGAACTGCTATGACTATCGACAAAATTCCCATTAAAAAAGATTCCGTTATAAATAGTGACCTGATATCTGATTCATAGTCACCTAAAGCGCGCAAGGTGCCAATTTCACTGAGGCGCTCGAACACATTCATAGTGACTGTATTGGCAACACTTAGAATTAAAAGTAATAAGATAATGACCTCTATAAAGATATTTTGAAAAATGTAAAATGTTTTCACTTGATTGTATAATTCCGCCAACTCTACCCAGGATTTAACCTGGAAATCATTCAGGCCTAGCAGGGAACTTATCTTCTCCTTGACACTAGGAATATCTTTCTCATAGTCTAAACGAACCACTAGCAAATCCACGAACTCGGAATCCAGAATTTTATGTGCGTCCTTGATGTTAAGATAGGCCGTTCCAGAATCTATTTCAGCAAAGCCGCTGCTGAAAATGCCAGAGACTTTTAAATCCATAGCATTTATACCGCCAATCAACGTGGGGCTAACTATAGTGATTTCGTCGTGACTTCTCACTTTTAGCTTGGATTTCATTCCTGTGCTCACCAGAGTTTCTTTCGAGTTTTTGAATTCCTTCCCGTCAAAAATCAAAATGCTTTTCTGGACACTGCGCTCAATTTCAGGATTAATTGCAACGAACCGCGCTGAAATCGACGTTTCTTGCGTATTCACTAACCCGTAAAAACTGAGTCGTGGTGATACATATTGAACACCTTCAATTTTGGCGATACGAGCCATTAATTCTTCTGAATTACCGATCATTTTATCCGTGACTTGCTCGACTGCCGAGTTCTCCCAAAAGTTTTTCTTGGCGATTTGCAAGTGACCATACTGAGAATCAATAACCAATTCTTGTATGGTATCCAAGACATGATTTTTGAAACCTTTCAATCCCACTATTGAAATAAATGCGCCTACGAGTAGTATTAGATTCAATATTAAGCGCCATTTGTGCCGGAATATATTTCGAAAAGCCATTCGCCAAAAAAACACCTAACCGTCCAAACCAGAGGAAATGAGTTGACCATCGGAGACCTTAATTATTCTGGAGGCGGAGTCCATAATCATTGGGTCATGAGTCGAAAATATAAAAGTGACGCCGCTTTCTTTGTTAAGAGTGCACATAAGTCCAATTATATCGGCGGCGGTCTTTTTGTCTAAATTTGCAGTTGGCTCATCCGCCAGAATTATTTTTGGCTGATGAATCATAGCGCGGGCGATGGCAACCCGCTGTCGCTGGCCGCCACTCATTTGATTGGGCCTGTGATTCATGACAGCGGAAAGGCCCACGCGACAAATAGCTTCCTTTGCACGTCTCTTAATTTCCTCTGATTTTAAGCCCAATCTTAAAAGCGGGTATTCGACATTTTCTAAACCCGATAGTACAGGCAGTAAATTAAATGTTTGAAAAATAAATCCTAAATTTTTTCTTCGAAGATCAGCCAGTTCTCGACTGGTTAACAATTCTAAGCTTTTGCCGTTCAGTTTGATCGACCCAGAGGTTGGTTGGTCGAGTCCACCAATCAAATTTAAAAGTGTTGTTTTGCCGCTTCCCGATGTGCCTGCGATCGCAGTGAATTCGCCTTTTGTTATTTCAAGGGATATGTTTTTGACGGCGCAAATAACTGTCTCACCGACCCCATAATTTTTACATACCTCTTTCAGCTCTAAGATCAATTCCATATGTTCATTGTAGCGCATAGTTTCAATCGGTCGAGTCTAGTTTTATAAAAATTTGAATAGCGCTGCTTCATAAAGGCAATCCTCATGAATATGATTAGAACATTGGAATGGATCAAAAAATGAACATGAATATTTTAGCTACAGGAATTTTATCGTTTTGTTTTTGCTTTGGGAAAACTGGGATTGAAATGGTAAAAAAGGCGGACACCATGCGATATATCGAGACTGATAATTCATCGATAGTGGAAGTCACCGACTATAAGGGTAGCAATATTCAAAGGTCCCGGTACAAAGTATATTCAAAAGGCGCAAAGATGAGTATCGTTGAGACGATCTATCCCGAGCGACAGGCGGGCCGGAAATTGCTGATGAAAGATGATGATTTATGGTTTTTCACTCCCGATATTAAGCGCGCTACAAGAGTCAGTATGAAACAACGACTAACTGGTGAAGTAGCTAACGGGGATTTAGCCAGAACAAATTTTGGAGACGATTATTTCGTTGAAATAAAAGGTAATGAAGTTGTAAACGGAGTGAGAGCCATTCACTTAACATTAAAAAAGAACAAATCAGAGGTAACTTATCCAATTGTTGAGTATTGGGTAAGTGAAAAAGAAAACGCCCCTTTGAAATCAGTTTTTAAATCTGATGGTGGCAAAGAGCTGAAAGTTGCTACCTACAGTCTTCCCAAGGAAATGTTGGGGCGAAAGATACTTACTAAAATAGAAATTGTGAATGCTTTGAATAAAAAACAAAAATCAATTTTGATTTTCAAAGACTACAAGAAAGAAAATTTGAATGACTCTTTCTTTAATAAAGAATCTCTTAACAATTAATTTTTGGTCTTTAGCGGTTATCGGCCTTCCTTTATCAGCCTGGACTGCAAAATATGATTTTCGACTAGAATTTGGTGCACGCTATGGGGTTCACACAAAGGGTTCGCCAACAACGGCTACTCATCGGCACACGATTGAGCTAGATCAAAAAGCAGAATTTGACCGGTATTGGCTGGGAAATTTTGAGTTTCGCGCCGAAAATGAATCGGCCTATGCTTCGGTTCCCGAGCGTTATGGAACCGGAGATTTGCCACGAAAAGAGTCTCAAAGTTTTTTATTACGTGAAACGTATCTGCAGTTCCAAAATGGTATTTTTCGAGCTCGCCTGGGAAGCCAGCAAGTTGTTTGGGGCGAAACATTTGGTTATTATTACGCAGACATTGTGAACGCAAAAGATTTTCGCGAAGCCGGACTTGGCGAACTTTCCCGAAATCGGCTAGCTACCCCACTTTTAAATTTGCAGTGGATATTATCTGATTCCTCACTTCAGCTTATTTATATTCCGAAAGCGCCCTATAATTTATTGCCCTTAACGGGCAGTGATTTTGCCAGCTCCATTACCCATACAGCAGGCTCAGCACCGATGATTGCTATTGACCAAGAGCCAACAGATCCGCCGGCCAAAAGTGAGTTTGGTGTTCGAGTCACAAAGCAGATTGCCAGTTTGGATTTCTCTCTATTTCATTTTAACTATCATGATCGATCTCCGGTATACAAACTGCAGGCCAGTTCTGCTACCTTTTTTTCTGCCGTACCCCAATACTTTCCGCTGCGCACTGCGGGAATTACAATGACTGCTGACATAAGTGGCTACTTACTGCGAACCGAAATTTTGCAGCATTTTAATCGCGAATATAACACCGTTAGCACCAGCGGTTTAAGTTCTGAAGCCTCTAATGAATTAGTTTTTGTTGTTGGTTTGGATTTACCCCAGGAAAACAAATGGACCATCGGTTTGCAGTACTCTGAAAGTCGACTCTCTAATTTCCCATGGCTAGATAGAACTCAAAACCAAAAAATTTTAAGTGGACAAATAACAAAAACGTTTAACAGTGGTTATACCTTCGAGACTATGTTAACTGGATTCACGGAAGAATCAAGTAAACTTGTCCAAATGCAACTCGCTATTCCGATATCTAGTACCAGCGAACTGGTACTGGGCACTGATCAGTTTGATGGAAGTGAAACGTCAGCGTTAGGGCGATTTAAAGAGGCAAGTAGGGGATGGATAATGTTCCGAGCAAAATTGAAACGATAAACCAATCGACTTTGCCAACTAAAAATAATATATTAGGGCGTGTCCTCATTTGACTGGACCAATTACAGGTCGTTAGCCTAGTTGATTGATTCAATTTGATGCGAAAAACTCGACTATCGGAGGGTTTTTTGCATGTCTCGTACAGCTTTGACAGATTCT
>DDVI01000017.1 GCA_002345205.1 Bdellovibrionaceae bacterium UBA2316
ATCTATGAAAAATCCCGGAAGGGAATTTATTTCACGAGTTTCCTGTCTAAAATGTGACAGTTGTGATTGGAATCTTTTGAATGATACTTTCTTTCGAATGGTTTATATTTTTATACTTTTGATGGCGGCGGCTGCGTCCGCACAATCGATCCTTTTTATTGATCTCAACAATGCTCCGTCTGAAATCAAGGCGGTGGCGAGCGGACGTCATGTCGATGTTGTGCCTACGTATCTAACCATAGATAGGCAGACTCGTCAGCAGGTTGAAACCATTCATCGCAAAAACGAACAGTCGCAACGGTTAAGTAGTCGCTGCTATGTAGATGGTAACATGGACGATTGCTTGCTTTTAGAGAAAATGTTTGGAATTAGTAGTCAAAGTCAATACTACGATTTCCTTCATCGTCTGGGATCAGAGCGTGGTCAGTTATGGCCTGAATTTAAAGCCGCAAGTCTAGAGAACGAGATCCTGTCGGTGGCGCGAAGTGGATACGAAACCGTTGTTATCTCTGGACACCATTCTAATGGTTATATGTCTGGTGAGTTAGTGGACGCTTTCCAATTCGATGTTCTTAGGGATATCGTCGCTCGTAATCCAAATATTTTTTCTCGGGTAAAGTATCTTGTCATTTTAGGTTGCAACTCGGGTCAGAAAAACATAATTACTCGCTGGCACAATGTATTTCCATCATCGCATTTAGTTGTGGCCTCGGCTGGTATAGCGCCAATCAAAACAGATGTGCGTAATTTAGAGTTTATTAAGAAGTTAATGTCGCAAATAGATGGGCTCGTTAGGAAAAACAATCAGAATGAAGTTCTGAACGTGTCTGAATTCCTAGGTCAAATTCGCACCAGCGGCTGGCCGGCGGCTGTGCTGTATAAAAATAAAAATTTTAATTACGAATATAAAACTAACTAAAAAGGATTGGTATGAACGGAAAAATTAAATTGGTGTCGTGGCTTTTGGTTCTTAGCTATTCAGCAATGGCTTTAGCAGCAACAGAAGAAGACGTTGTCGTAGTGAAGCGATCTGCGAAAGAAATTTATGCGGATTCAAGTGAAGCGAATCGTATCGATAAGAAGTTCGACATCCATTACACATTAATCGGTGTAGATGCAAACTCAGTATCCGGTCAAGGGTTATCATTTGGCTACTTTATTGATCGCAATAAGCAACTTTTAATCGAAGCTAAAAGCGGTAAAGGCGCGGTGACTCGCTATCGTTATGAGTCCTACAATGGCGTTTCTAAGGAATGGTCGACGGATGCACAAGTCAAGCAAGTGGGTTTTCATTATAAGCATTTTGTAGGTAATTCGTTTTACTATCGCGTAGGCGGTGACTATAGAACGGTGGACTATAAATATGACTTGAGTGGCAGCTTCTTTAACGACGTAAGCAGTTCATCGTTTAAATCAACAGCGATCATCGGTAGCTTCGTAATCGGTAATCAATGGCAGTGGGAAAACTTCACGTTAGGTTGCGACTGGATCGGCTTAGCGGCTCCGCTTACGTATTCGATTACTGGAGATAAAACCCCAGCGTCAGCGTCTGAAAAAGCAGATTTTGACAGCGATAAAAAACTCTACGTAACAGACTCTTCTGGTATCTTATTAAGATTCTATATGGGCGCTAGCTTCTAGACTTATATCCAATTGGAACACTTTTAGATAAGTTCTGCTTATGCAAACTATAGAATCAAATGTCCTGGTCTAGCGGTTTTTTAGTTTGCTATCTAGCCTTTAGTTTTCTTTAATTAGTACATCGGCTTTTGTCTGGAAGACGAAAGCCTTAAAAAACAAATCCAAGGATGAGGATTTATGAAGACAAAAAGCTTGATCTTAGTATCAATGGTTTTATCTCAGGCCGCTTTCGCTGAACGATATCTGGTGGCTTTTAAAAGTCACGGCGTTCATCAACAACTCGTATCTCAAAAGAACTCCGTTCAGCTGCAAAGTTATATGGCGGCAAAAGGTTACGCGCTGACAGCTGATAAAATTCAAGCTCACTTGCCAAACATTAACACATCGGTCGTAAAAGATCTTACTCTGGGCCAAGTGGATGCATTAAAAAAGAATGCGGATGTTTTATTTGTAGAAAAAGAAATTAAACGCCCGCTGCCTTTTAAAGTCGGAATTTTTAAAAAACCAATTCTGAGCGAACAAACATTTCGTTTCTTTGAACAAGACCGCCCTTGGGGCATCAACGCGATTAATACGGGTATCACTTGGAATGTAACGTCTGGTGGTGCTGGTGCGCGTGTTCTAGTTTTAGATACGGGAATTGATCGTGATCATCCTTCGGTTCGACCGAACTTGGTGAACGCCCGCGATTTCGTAGGCGATGATCAAGCCGGTTACGCGTACAAAGATACCGTTGGTCACGGTACCCATGTTGCGGGAACAATTGCCGGTGTTCTAGAAAAGTCAGGTTTTTCAGGAGTGGCACCGACGGCTCATATTTTAGCGGGTCGTGTATGTGCAGAGGATGGTTGTTCTAACATCGCCATCGCGGAAGGTATCAATTGGGGTATCGAGCAAAAAGTAGATGTTATCAGCATGTCATTGGGTGGTATTTGGTCACCAATGGCAGAACGAATGGCCGTTAAGGCGGCCTACGAAGCTGGGATCACTTTGGTTGCAGCCAGTGGAAACGACGGCAACGGTACGGTGGGATTTCCAGCCGCGTTGCCTGAGTGTATCGCGGTAGGGGCCGTTGATAATAAAATGAATCGAGCCGAATTTTCTCAGTATGGTCCTGAACTAGCGGTTGTCGCGCCAGGAGTAGACGTAACGTCCTCTGTGCCGTTGGGTTCTGGACGCGAAGCGGTTTTGAAAGTGTCAAATGATGGGTTTTCCTTTACGAGAATTAAAGGTTCAGCGATGCAAGGTTCGAAAACTTTGCTAAAACCGCTTACTGGTGACGTCGTTTATGTGGGCTTAGGCTCTAAAGACGACTTTAAGAACGTAAATGTTGAAGGCAAAATCGCTTTGATCAAACGTGGCGAATTGAAATTTCTGGAAAAAGTTGAGAACGCAATTGAAGCTAAAGCCGCCGCCGCAATCATATTTAATAACGAACCAGGCGTGTTGAATGGGATGTTAACTGAAGACGGTACAGAAATGGCGATAGGTGCCTACATGGTAGAACAGGCGACGGGTGAGGCTATCTTAAAACAGCTAAACGATGGTCAGGCCGTGACATCTCAGGTTGTTTCTTTGGTAACTAACTATGCATCAATGAACGGGACAAGTATGGCGACTCCGCATGTGAGTGGCGTAGTTGCTTTAATGAAGTCAGTTAACAAATCACTAACACCTGCTCAAGTTAAAGATATTTTAATGGCAACGGCTAAACAGGTTTCTGATGATTCTGAAAATCAGACAGGAGCAGGGGTCGTTCAAGCCGATATGGCTGTTCGAGCAGCCTTAGCCGCTCGTGCATCACTATCCGCGAACTAGACTGAGTTTTAGTAGCAACCGTAGATCGTGCAGCGTCGACCATATGAATTCAATAGAGGGTTAACTGTATTGATTTCTGTGCTCATTTGGTACCAGCGATTGCTCATCAGCATGATATCGTTTTTAGATGCTGATTTTAGGTAGTTTTCAAAATACACATTTAATTGTTCAGCATTATACGTAACCGCATTTGGATTCGATGCTAGGTAGTTGTTGTAGCCGTAAAAGTTGTAATAATAGCTTTGGCCATAGAATTCGGTCATGGAAGCTAGGGTGCCAGCCTTAGCTGAGTTACAGTAGGCTTGTCCTTTAATAGATACGCAGCGGTCATAAGCGATTCGAGCTTGTGAAATTTCGACGTCTTTGTTGCCTTCATCTTTGTTGTTGCATGCAACCAAGAATAGACCTGACAATAATGTCACGATTCCCATCATTACTACTGATCTCATAGGACACCTCTCCTAGATTAAAAAGTCTCTACATACTCAAACCAAAGCAATGCTAATGCCACGGTGAAAAAATTTCTATTAGGGTGATTTTGGGGGAGGAGATCAATAAGTTAGAGGGGCATTTGACTAAAACCTTTTCATTGTGACAATTTTGAGTCTTTCCATCTTGTGTCATTTTGGTTTTTAGGCTATAAAAACTTATCAAAAATCTGGGGAGGATTGGTTACATGGCGGTGGATATGTTTGATTCTATTGAAGGTGGCGGCACTGAATTCCAAAAAGAAATGGAAATTGAAGCGGATCTAGATACAGATGGTGATGAGGACGAAGAAGGCCAGGGTAAAGTTAAAAGTGCTTTTGACTTAGAATTTGATGACCCAGCATTGACTCAAGAAATGATGAAGGGTCAATTATTAGGCGAAGACGAAGAAGATAACGTTAATTTAGATGAAATCGATAACATCCTTGAATTAGCAGAGACTCAGTTCCCTAAATTCACATTAGCAAAAAACAAAGCTCGTTTCCTTCGTATGGTGAGCTGGTATCGTAATAAAGAAGAGTGGATTGAAGTTGCCCCGTTGAGCGGTGTAACGAAGCTTTTCAAGCAGCAAACTAAAGAATTAGAAGGTATCCGTTCTTCTAAGTTAGATTATGAAATGGAATTAGAAACAGGTACATTAACTCCGTCTCAACGTTCATACCGTCGTGACGAATTAAAAATGTGTAAAGTTCAAGAGAAAATGGCTGTTCATTTGATTTCAAAGCTTCAGCTTAAGATTAAATCGGGCAGAAGATAGTTTTTCAAATCCTATTTCTAAAAATAAAAAAGGCCCTATCTGGGCCTTTTTTATTTTGTGGCAATTGGGCAGAGTGCCTGACGTGCCTCACGTACTTGGTTTACGCTGCTTTCTTTAAAGCCGGCTTCAGAGTCGATTCGTCACTCCCACGTACATTAGGATTCGAAGCATTTTTGATTCGTTTACCTTCCACAATCTGAGTTAAACTATTCGTTAACAGTACGGTCGTATCGACAAGTTTCTTTAGTTCTTCCGTGGCGGCTGAAATTTCTTCTGCTGAGGCGGCATTCATTTGTCCCGCTTGATCTAGCTGAGTCATTGCCGTGTTAATTTGCTCGATACCAGCGGCTTGTTCGTTGCTGGCTGTTGCGATCTCGTTATTTAAATCTGATACTTTTTTGATTGAAGTTACGATGTTGGAAAGCATGCCACCGCTCTTGTCGGCGATTGAGCTTCCT
This sequence comes from Bdellovibrionaceae bacterium UBA2316, assembly GCA_002345205.1. Lineage (GTDB taxonomy): Bacteria > Bdellovibrionota > Bdellovibrionia > Bdellovibrionales > Bdellovibrionaceae > UBA2316. The sequence continues at coordinate 5,164 of DDVI01000017.1, forward strand.
TTATCGATTTGTGCTACCGAATCTATAATTAGCGTTGAAATGTCTTTTGCTGATGTCGAGCTTCGTTGGGCTAAGGCGCGAACAGCTTCGGCAACCACTGCGAAACCTTTCCCTTGTTCTCCGGCGCGAGCCGCTTCGACGGCAGCATTAAGAGCAAGAAGATTTGTTTGAAAGGCGATATCGTCAATCACGGACGTGATTTCTTCAATTTTTTTAGATGAGTTCGATATTGCAGTCATTGAAGTTATTAAATTTTGTATTTCAATCGCGCCATTTTCGGCAGCTTGTCGAGATGTGCTGGCTAATTCAGCTGCCATTTTCGCGTTGTTTGAGCCCAATCGAACCATGGATGTGATTTCTTCTAGTGAGGCTACGGTTTCTTCTAACGAAGCGGCAGATTCAGTAGATGATGAAGATAACGAGTTACCTGCTGTATTCAGCTGTGTAATTGAAGAGGCTACGTCCATATTAGATCGAGTTAAGTGATCCGAAATACTTAAGATAGAAGACGACATGCGTGAGGCAATCCAGATAATGGTAGCACAAAGAAGGATCGCAGAGATAGTGATGGTTAGAACTAGATATTTAAAAATTGAACTCAGTGTGTCTTTAGCGGCCGAGCTTTCATCCATCGCTTTAACTTCGTAGAGAGTGTAAACCGATTCATTGAAATCCTTTATAACTTTTAAGCCAACTGTTTTAAGATCGCCTAGAATGTCGGCCTGTGCTTTTTTTATTTTTTCAGGGTCGCCAGACTTAGCATTAGCAGCAATACTTTCCATGATTTCGATGAGGTTCTTAATATCACCCTTAGCTGAACTGTGAATATCAGTTTCACCTTCGATATTTGGTGCTTTTTGATAATCGGCGTAGGCGATCTTAAACGACTTGATATTGGCCTCGGCTTCGGCCACTAATTTTTGATTTACCTCGGGAGTGCTTAAAGCTTCATCAATCGCAATGTTAAATCCCATACATGACATTTTCATTTCCGCAAGTAACTGTTGGTTTGGAATAATTGTTTGGTGAGCCGTGTTTAACATACCAGAAAGTTTGTTTACGCTATTCATGGTTACTATGAATGTAATTGTAAAACCAACTAAAGGTAACATGGCAGCGAATAATAGCCGTGCCTTAATTCCACGAAACCAACTTGAAAGTTGAAACGACTTCATAAATCTCCCATCTATATATAGACTGCTTAGGCTATGTGTCGGAACCTTATTGGAAAAAGGTAGGGTTATGTGAAAATAAAGTTTTATAAACTGTCGTACTTATTTACAGTACCTGGTATTGAAATTGATTCGCGTGCAAATTCAAACATTTATCCTTAAAAAAATAATTTAAAAAAGCCCTAAATTCCCTAAATGATTCACCGATAAAGTAAGGGTCGATAAAATTTGTATCATTGAGATGCATGAAGGGGAGGATTATGTCTAAGACATACTTGATTTTAGTAAGCGATAATACTGAGACAGTCGAAACAGCAAAAAAATATTGGGAAACTCACGATGTTGAGTTTCAGGTGTACACTCCAGAACAATGGCGGTCTAGTTTGGAAAACCCAAGCTTTCGTCAACAACTAGGTGCCAACCTTCCTACACTCAGTGCAGGTATGGGTAGCCTAACTCCTAGCTACTCTACTTCAAGCAACGTTCTTCCGTTCCCTACTCCTTCTATGGACTCTAAAGTTCAAAAAATGGATGATATCGAAGCTAAAGCTATTGAAAATGCAATCAGCCAGTATAAAGGCAACCTAACTGAAGCTGCAAAAGCTTTAGGTATTGGTCGCGCGACTTTGTATAGAAAAGTTAAACAATATCAAATCGATCCTTCTCAAGCACGCAAGAAAAAAGTGGCACAAGCTGCCTAGACTTTGTTGCAGGGGCTTTTTGAGCCCCTGTTTACCTTATGCCCACCCAAATTTTATTTAAGGTTATAATTTCAATTGGACTCATCCTGCTCGTTTTTTTTCCTCTTGTGGAAAAATATCGTAGTTTAGACAATCATATTTATAAAACTTGTCAGTTCGTATCTAAGAGAATCGTTCCCGTTGGGAGAGATCTGAATGAATGGCTACGTGGCTGTCGCATACACTCTAGAAAAGCTATAGCGAAAACGGCAGACACTAAAGAATTACTCGTTATTGGAAATCAAATCCTTTCGGAGTTGAAAGTTTCTCACTTAGAATTATTTAGCCACGAAGAAAGTGAAGCTATTTGGACAGACACTGACTTTGAAAATGGAATTGAGTCAGGTTTTATTGATGGCGAGTTGATCGTGACTCGAATTTTGCCAGATAGCGAAGCTTTTAAAAAAGGCTTACAGAGGGGCGATAGGGTCGCTCTAGAAAAAGACGAAAGCTTAAGTCCTTACGAGCTTAACCGATGGAAAGGTAAGCTAAAAATAGAACGTCGGAAAAAAATTTCGATCGTCGAATTAGAACCCAAAAAATTGGTGAGCAATCGAGACATTAGCGTCACAGACGTTCAAGGTATTAAGCTAATTTCTGTTGAATCTTTCAAGAGCCAGTATTTTTCACAAGAAAAATTAGATGACATGTTGTCTAAAATTAAACCTACCGATAAAATCATCATTGATTTTCGGGGTAATAATGGTGGCAACTTTGTGGCGGGATTACGTTTTTTGAGTCACTTTGTATGTGAACCAACTGTCGTTGGGTATATGAAAAAAAATAAAGATTTAGGTAGTACGGGTTATTTTGATAATAACATGGACGATGAATATCAAATTGAAGTTTTGAATAAATTTGATTCTGTCGCATTGCGAACCTACCGACAAAAAATATGTTTACCAAAACCTACAGCGATTTTGGTTGATGCCCATTCTAAATCGACGGCAGAATGGGTGGCTCTGGCATTCAGGGATAAACTGCAAACTCCTATTCAAGGTGCGACGTCATCTGGAGAGCTTCTTGTGGGTATCTGGTATGATGTTTCCGATATATGGGGCCAGGTCGTTAAACTTTCTATCCCCGAGGCTTATTATGAATCGATGTATGGTTATCAAATTGAAGGACGCGGCGTAACGGCTGATGTGACACTCTACCCACGCCGAAGCGACTTTGAGTTGGGATATGATTCTGAAGTTTTGCAAGTGGTCCAGGGAATAAAAAAGACGACAATTCAATAGTAGCGATACAAAACTTGACCGAATAGATTTGCAAATCTAATAATAGTTTTGATGATTAAATCCTTAACACTCGCCTTAGTTTTTTTAGCTTCGTTTACAGAAGCGAAAGTCGTCGTAAACGATATCACTCAACTAAACCCTATCGAGGTCGCCTCCGTTTTTCAGCCGACTTCAATTGAACAAATTCAAGATTATATAAAAAATAACAAAGGAAAAATAAGTATTGGCGGTGGTCGCTACAGTATGGGCGGGCAAACAGCGTTAGCGGGTGCCTTGCACATCGACATGAGAAAGTTGAATAAAGTGGTTGTGCTGGATGTGAAAAAGAAACGGGTCACGGTAGAGGCAGGAATCCGTTGGCGCCAACTGCAAGAGGCTATTGATCCACACGATCTTTCCATAAAAATAATGCAGACGTATTCCAACTTCACCGTAGGTGGTTCGTTGAGCGTGAATGTTCATGGTCGCTATGTGGGCCAGGGGCCAATCATCCGATCCGTTGAATCTATCAAATTAGTCATGGCCGATGGTCATATCGAAGAGGCCTCGCCAACTCAAAACGCTGAACTTTTTAATGGTGCGATTGGTGGGTATGGAGGACTAGGCGTGATCGTTGAGGCCACTTTGCAATTAGTCGATAATGGAAAAGTTGAACGGACGACTAAATCCCTTTCATTGAAGAAATACTCTGATTACTTCTTTAAATCGGTACGTGACAATGCAGATGCAGTTTTTCACAATGGCGATTTGTATCCTCCAGACTTCAAAGATGTCATGGCGGTGACGTGGTTGAAAAGTAAAAAGCCGCTGACCGAAGAGGCCCGTTTAATCCCCGCGAATGATTCCTACTCACTTCAGCCCTTCGCCATTAAAATGATTTCTTCAAGTAAGACAGGAAAGAAGTTGAGGCAATCGATAATTGATCCTCTAAACTATAAGAATACGGTGGTTGTTTGGCGTAATCACGAAGCCAGTTATGATGTTGCCGAATTAGAACCTAAAAGTCGTTCAGAGTCGACTTACGTTCTTCAGGAATACTTTGTGCCAGTTGAGAAATTGGTCGAATTTATTGAAATGGTTCGCCCGATTTTAAAAAAAACTGCATTTAATGTGGTGAATGTGTCCATTCGACATGCTCTGCCTGATACAGGATCGTTTTTGGCGTGGGCACCTACGGAAGTGTTTTCCTTAGTTATATACTATCGTCAAAAGACGGATAAAGAGACCCGCGAATCCATTGCTAAAATCACACGGGAACTCATTTCAGCCGCCGTAAAAGTCGGAGGGCGCTATTACCTGCCTTACCAAATTCATGCAACCAGCGAGCAATTTCACCAGGCCTATCCTCGAGCTAAAGAGTTCTTTGCTCTAAAACAGAAATGGGATCCTTTAAATCGACTAACTAATTCACTTTGGGATCGCTATTACAAGCCCGAACCCGTGATCCCGACCGCTGAATAATGGTTGGATGTCAGAATTACAGGCATAAATAGGTTTCATTATCCTTAGGTTGAAATTTTGGCGATTTCCCAGTAAAATCACGGCATTTGAAATTTTGGGAGTCGACCTCGTATGATTAGCACTAGTAATATCAGTTTAAGCTTTGGTGGAAGAAAACTTTTTGACGAGGTTAACGTTAAGTTTACGCCTGGCAATTGTTATGGATTGATCGGTGCCAACGGGGCGGGTAAGTCTACATTTTTTAAAATCCTATCTAAAGAAATCGAACCAAACACGGGTGAAGTGATCATTCCTGGGAATATGCGCTTGTCGGCACTGAAGCAGGATCATTACGCCTACGATCAGTATCCGGTGATTACGACAGTTTTGATGGGTAATGATAAGCTGTATAAAATCATGCAAGAAAAAGATGCGTTGTATGCAAAACCTGATTTTTCTGAAGAAGATGGTCTGCGTGCCTCTGATTTAGAAACTCAGTTCGCTGAACTGAATGGTTGGGAAGCGGAATCTGATGCTGGCAAAATGTTAGCTGATTTAGGTATCCCAGAAGAGAGTCACCAAAAGTTGATGAGCGAAATGACGGGCGGTGAAAAAGTCAAAGTTCTGTTAGCGCAAGCCCTGTTTGGTAAGCCTGATATCTTGTTACTGGATGAGCCGACGAATCACTTGGATATTTATGCGATCAAGTGGTTAGAAGAGTTTTTGTTGAACTTTGAAAATACAGTGATCGTGATTTCCCATGATCGTTATTTCTTGAACAAAGTATGCACGCACATGGCCGATATCGATTATTCTAAAATCACTACATTTACGGGTAACTACGATTTCTGGCGCCAAGCAAGTGAGTTAAATCAACGTTTGCTTGCGGATCAAAATAAAAAGAGTGCAGATAAAGCCGAAGAACTGAAAAGCTTCATCGCGCGTTTCAGTGCGAATGCATCAAAGTCACGTCAGGCATCGTCTCGTCAAAAGCAATTGGAAAAATTAACGTTCACGGATATGCCCGCCTCATCGCGCCGTCAGCCTTTTGTTGGTTTCGATATCAAACGCGAAATTGGAAATGACGTTTTAACTGTGGAAAATATTTCTAAGACAGTTAATGGTGAGCCTATTTTAAAGAATATTAGTTTCAGCGTACGTAAAGGTGATAAGATTGCTCTTTTAGGTCGAAACGATTTAGCTAAGACAGTTCTTCTTGATATTCTAGCCGGTGAAGTATCCGCGGATTCGGGTAAATATGCCTGGGGTATCACGACGTCGATGAATTACTTTCCGACCGATAACTCTAAATATTTCTCAGGTGATGAAAACACGTTGGTGGAATGGCTTCGTCAGTATTCTCACGATAAAGATGAATCATTCCTACGCGGATTCCTGGGTAAGATGCTTTTTAGTGGCAACGATGCCATGAAAAAGCCTACTGTATTATCAGGGGGCGAACGGGTTCGGTGCATGTTCTCTAAAATGATGTTGTCGGGTGCAAACGTGTTGTTATTGGATGGTCCAACCGCCCATTTAGATTTAGAAAGTATTTCTGCCGTAAATGAAGGTGTGAAGCGTTTTAAAGGCAACGTGATTTTTACTTCCCACGATCATGAATTTATCCAGACCGTGGCCAATAGAATTATTGAAATCGGCGAAAATGGTATCGTGTACGATAACCACGTTACGTACGAAGAGTACATCGAGCAAAAACGAGTTCGCCACTAAATGAATTTTTTTAGGCTGAATGATGAACTTTTGTCCGTTCTTTTTGAGGATGATGACATCATTGCTATTGATAAACCATATGGTTTCAATGCCCACACTAATGATGCTAAAGCAGATCACGGTGCGGCCATTCAAGACGGCCTGATTGAAATTTACGAAAAAAATCGCGGTGCTCCTCTGCACATTATCCACCGTCTGGATCAAACGACGACGGGTGTGATGATATTTGGTAAGTCAGTCGAGTCAGCCAAAAAATATGCGGACTATTTTTTGAATCGTCAGGTAAAGAAGACATACTGGTTCATCACTAAAAGCCAATCTAAGGCTAATACTTTTATTGTGAATCAGCCCATCATTCATAAAGCGAAGGAACTCGAAGCCAAAACGGAACTAAATAGAGTGAAGGCCGAACACGGGTATGAACTTTGGCAAGCCAACCCGTTTACTGGCCGTAATCACCAGATCCGCATTCATGCCCAGTACGCAGGTTTGTCGTTGTTAGGAGACGAAAAATATGGCGGTGCTGTATACCCCTTTCTGACTCTTCATAATCGCAAGATCCAATTTCCAAATGGAATATCGATTGAATCTAGACCTCCCGTATATTTTGAATCGTTGTCATTGTTATCGGATCCTGTTTTATCTAAAACATTTTTTGAGGTGGATCGTCGCGAGCGGCTGTTTGCCGGTAACGATCTGTCTGAGCAATGTTATCGGTTAGTTAATCATGTCAATGGTGCTAAAGAACCCGGTTTTTCATTAGATCAGTTTGGATCCCATTTGATTTTGAATTGGTATCGTGACGAATGGACGCCTAAAAATTTAGCCACTTGGACTCAAGTGTCGGGCAGTTTGAACAAACCGATCTGGGTGTTTGGAAAGGATCTAAAACAGTCAGTTGGCCAGGCATCAAGCGAGCCATGGTCTGCAAATGAGCTTAATGTTAAGTATGAATTAAAAGCAGAGGCGACATCGTCTGTGGGGTTGTATCTAAATCAACGATTGCAACGAAAGTGGATTAAGGACAACGCCAAAGATAAAAAAGTTCTAAGTTTATTTTCAAACACGGGCACCTATGGATTGTCGGCGGCCTTGGGACACGCCAGAGAAGTGACTTTGATCGACGCCAATAAGAACTATTTGGCTTGGGCTAAGCGAAACTTTCAAAAAAATGGATTAAATCCAGAATCCTACAAATTTTTGTTTCGAGATAGTCTGACGTTTGTGGAAGCGAGCGTAGCTAAACAAACTAAATTTGATATCATTGTTTGTGATACGCCAACATTTTTCCGTCGTGAAAAAGGAATCTTTCGGGTAGAAAAGGGTTTAGAGAAACTGGTTTCGGATTGCCTATCGTTGTTGGCTCCGGGAGGAGCCTTTTTGATCTCGACTCAATTCGATGGATTCTTTATCGATGATTTACGTCGCCTGATCATTAAGGTGCAAAAATCGTTAGCTATTTCAAACTTGCAAATTAATCTGGTGCTGCCGTCCATGGATTTTGAATTACCGCACGAGAAAACAAATCTGAAGTCGTTCCTAATTAAACTACCTTAGTACGAATGGTAAATTCGTAACACCATGCCTGTGCTCATGTAAAAAAAGAAGTGCAGGGCATAAGAATAGATTAGGCCATATTTGAAATTTAAAATAAAATGAGTGAATACCCAGCCCGCAAATAAGCTAGGCAGGACAAGTGTTATCCAGTAAATGCCTGGCTTCATCATCAATGGCAAGTGAACGCAAGCAAATGCAATCCAAACAATACGGCGAATCTTCTGTTTATCATAATTTTCTTTCTTCAGGTATTTGATAAATCCAAAGATCGTGATTTGTTGAAAGATAATGTCGAATGTTTTAGGGATCGTCGTTTGGATCGAAAACAACGGATAGTATAGCTGTGAATCAAAGATCGCTGCCTGAGCTTTGTGATTCAGAGTGAAAAATAAATCAAATGCGAACGTTAGTATAATGAATAGGGCCGCAAGGTAAATGATCATTCGAATTTGCCAGGCGACTCGGTAGAGATGTGGCAGAGATTCATTAATTTTAAAAAGTATACCGGACACAATCGCGAAAAATGCGAAGTACAGAGTTGTAATCCACGAATTGTGAAATTGATCCGCATCCAGATAGACCGGCAAAACATAAACAGTCGCGCCTGCCACGGCGAGCCAGTATATCATCCAGAGTAGTGCTAAAAATAACCATTTTGAAGTGTTCACGTGTCTCAACATACTGTCTCATTATGGTATGTCATGTGATACAGGTCAGTTGACTAATAGTATGATAGTTTCTGAAGTTCTAAACAAACGTAGTTAACCCTATGTGGCACCTCTTTCGCTACGTATAAAGGAAACACGGCGAAAGTCTTAGTTTTATTTTTTTTTTAATAAGACGAGAAAGTAAGTTAAGATTATAGGAGAGGGTTAAATGAGCAAGCAAGATAAGAAAGACAATGTTCTAGAGTTTCCAGCAAAACGAATGATTCGTCAGAAATCTATGCTTCGTACGCAGGAAAAGAAAGCTGTGCTTGGTCTTTCTGTTCTTGGCCTTTTTGTCTTTACCGTAGCGGCTAATCAATGGATCGCTGATTTCAATAAATTTGGTGCTGGTTCCAGAAATGTGGCGTCTATTCAATTAGACAATAAACAAGCAATCATAAAAGAACACATGCTAGCTAGAGAAATTGCGAGTAAAGAAAATGTAGTTGGTTTCAAGTCACAAGAGCCGTCATTGAAAGATGAGATGATCTTCTCTTCTTTAGAAGGAAAGTACCGTGTAAAGTCAGATGCTCAACGTGTCTTAGCAGTGCAATCCGAAGATGATTCAGAAGCACGTGTTGATATCTCTGATGGAGAAAGCTTTGTTAAAAAATATATTTCCTTATTCAATGACAAAGCAGTTCATTTTAAATTAACGAACCGTTCTGATGCCTCAGAAGTTTATGAACTTCTTGATCAAAAAGGCGTTGTGATCGATCGCCTGCAACTAGACAAGGATGCTGCTGGTAAATTAACCCAGCTTAAAGTCCTATAATTCTAAAATATAGGAACCTCTTTGCCTAAAGAGGTTCGCTATTCCCTGAAAATCTAGTCTCTTAAATAGTGAATACCTTGTCGACAAAGTAGCATGGTTATTCACGATCTTACTGAAGATACATCAGCACTCACAGAGAAACGACCCGCTCCTTATTTGGATAGATTTTTTGCCAATGTTATTGATTTTCTTATTTTAGGTCCGGTCATTTCATTATTCTGCGGCGGTGTTACCAATGATTTACGATGGACGATGTTTACTAAGACATCTGACAATGTGTTTAGCTTAGTGCTTCAATGCCTATTTATCACTTTTGCCTTGTTTGTTCTATATGAATCGATGTTTGTTTTCTTTAATGGCGCGACCCCAGGGCATCGCTTTTTGTATATGCGTGTAGTGGATAACAAAGGGCAGCGGCCCGGATTTCTAGCTATCTTGTTTCGGTCCGTTTTTAAGTTTCAGGCCATTTTGTTAGGATGCGTCCCTTTCGTTGAAGTGGTTTTAAGATCTGATCGTTCCATGTTTTATGACCGTCTAGCGCAAACGTACTTAGTGAGTCTAAGACAAACTAAGTATGACGAGATTCATCCCGAATTTAGAAAAATTATTCTGCGTTGGACGAATACTTCGATTATTCTTTTCTTCTTGGCCGTGGGCGCTATTTTTTATAAAACTGTAACGGCATCACAACCACAGAATTTAGCGAGTACGGTAAAAACTAAGTGTACGGAATCATTGGCCCACTACCTAAAGCACTACCTTTCTAAATCTCGTGAAGCAGAAAACTTAAATTGCGCTAAGGAATTGGTAGAGAAATCTTTTGATTCTGGTAATAGTAAAGCCGAGATCAATTACCTAACCCAACTAGTAATTACCCCAAATGAAGATTTAAAAGAATCCTACAAAGCTAAATACTGTGCAACACGCTCTGAAAAGATCCTTTGCCAAGACACAGCTAACCTCAATTTTGATAAAATGAAACCTGATGACGAAGACGTTCTAAATCTGTTGGTGGCGTTAAATGCAGCGTTGCCGAAAAATGATCATGCGCAAATATTCGCATTGCTAGATGTTTTGTATACTTATTTAGACTGGAATAAAAACTTAGAATTATATTATTTAACATCCTATGTTTTCTTGAATGAACAAAGTTCTCGTGGTCCAGCCGCAGAGAAAGATTTAAAAGTGGGCTGGGACGCACGCAAGGCCCGTTTTTTGAAACGAATGAGTGTTAAACCATGATTTTTCCTTGGCCAAAATTATTTCTTAAAAGATTAGATATCAATTTTGTAAATATTCTTATATTGGCCAACGTGCTTTTGTTTTTTATGTTCTTCACTCAGTCTGACGACGAAAAAGTAAAATCTAAATTGTTTAGTCCGGCCTATGCGGAATTAACGACGCACTATTACTTTAAATATCTAAATTATAATATGGACGTCGGTGATAATAAGAAGTTACTTTTGCAGTACGACTCTAATAATACCGACCACCGCGCGATTTTAAGTTCGACAGCACTACGTGATAAAAATTTTATTGGTTCTATAGAAAATCGTTCATGGGACAATGACGAAGTTCGCTGGGGCAATTGGAAAAAAATGGTCGCGGAATATCAAGAACGGGTAAAGCAGCAAACATTGTTTATGTTGGGTTTATCCCAGGGGAATAAGCAAACGTTTAGTTGGTTTACCTATCAGTTTTCCCATATGAATCTATGGCACTTATTTAGTAATATGCTGTTTTTGTTTTTGATCGGGTATGCGCTTGAATCACTTTTAGGTGCTGTCGGTTTTGTTATGCTGTATATTTTTAGCGGTATCGCGGGAGGATTGTTCTATTTATATTTCAATCCGACGACATTGATACCGATGGTGGGAGCCAGTGGAGCCGTCAGCGGGTTGATATCGTTTTACGCGTTTTATTTTTTTCGTAAAAACACACGGTTCTATTATTTTTTAAGTCCCAGCCCAAATAATTACGGTCCTATCTATTTGCCAACATTTGTGATTATCCCGATGTACTTAGTCCCAGATTTAGCTTCATTCGCCGCGCAAATTCCTGGCGTATCGAGCGGCGTAGCGTTTTCTGCCCATTTAGGGGGAGCATTGTTTGGCGGGCTTTTAGCCTTTACAGTGAAAATGACTATCGGAGCACAATTGGAAGAAGGCCCCGTGGCCACCGAACCGACGGCCACTGTCGATTAATCGAAATTTACAATTACTCTTGCGGAGCAAACCCGCGACGTAGAGTGTTCTCTGTCACGCAAATAGGCTCAACAAATTGTTTTAAATAATCAGGGCCGCCAGTTTTTGAACCCACGCCGCTCATTTTAAAACCACCAAATGGATGACGATCAACCATCGCACCGGTGATACCACGGTTGATGTACAAGTTTCCGACTTCAAATTCATTTCGAACTTTGGCAATGTTTGCTGGACTTCTAGAGAATAGTCCACCAGTCAGTGCGTATTTTGTACCGTTCGCAAACTCCAAAGCCTGATCCATGTCTTTGGCTTTAATTAAAGCTAACACCGGACCAAAGATTTCCTCTTGAGCTAAATCGCAATCCGCAGGTACATCACCGAAAATAGTAGGGGATACAAAGTAGCCTTCTGTGCTTGTTGACGCCGCATGAAGAACTTTATATTGACCAGAATATTTTTGGATTAAACTTTGGATACGATCGTAAGCTTCTTTGTCGACCACAGGGCCTAAGTAATTTTTAGGATTCAGAACAGAACCCACCGCGATTGATTTAGTCGCTTCCACTAAACGTTGAGAGAATTTTTCGTATACGTCTTCAAGAACAATACAGCGGCTAGCGGCAGAACATTTTTGTCCCGCAAAGCCAAATGCGGAATACACGACCGCATCAACTGCTTCATCCAAATCGGCATCGCTATCGATGATCACTGCGTTCTTACCGCCCATTTCGATGATGCATCGTTTGACATGCTGTTGACCCTTTTGTGTTATAGTCGCTTTGTTTAAAATATGAAGACCCACATTCATCGAACCAGTAAAGGCAATCGTGCTTGTCAGCGCGTGGTTCACTAAGTATTCACCGACTACTTCGCCAAGACCCGGAAGGAATTGAACAGTCCCTGTTGGTAAACCCAGTTCTTTGATCATTTGGTATAGGCTATTTGCCATTAATGAACTTTGTTCTGCCGGCTTCATGATTACTGTGTTGCCGGTAACCAGGGCCGCCGCTACTTGCCCGCACAGAATCGCAAGAGGAAAATTCCACGGAGCGATGACTAGGCATACGCCACGAGGTTTATAGATGTACTGTGATATTTCGCCGGGGACACCGCCGACTTTTAACGGCGCAGCCATTTCTGACATGTGATCCGCATAGTAGTTACAGAAATCGATGGCTTCACCGATGTCTCCATCGGCTTCGGCCCACGGTTTACCAACTTCATAGATTTGCGTTGCCATCAATTCCCATTTGCGATCGTGCATCATCTTAGCTAGTTTACGTAAGTAATCGGCGCGTGTAGCTGCGGGAACTTTTTTCCAAGTCGCAAACGCTTTATGAGATTCTTGAATCGCCGTTTCTGCCATTTCTTTCGTCGCTAAACCGATTTTCGCCAGAACTTGATTCACGTGTGACGGATTCTCGCGATTTAAGAATTCAGACGTAGTAACTGGTTTGAAATTGATTTCAGGTAGAACCGTTTTCGTTGTTTCAGGTTTAAAATTCTTCAATGCATCTTGCATCAGCTTACGATTGGCCTCGATCGCAAAATCAGAAAGTGGTTCATTTTGAAAGCTATGCTGAGCCACTGTTGACTTATACTGACCCGGAGCCGGCGGAGTACCTGTTTTTGGAATTTTCGTCGTAGGGTCTGCCAGCAATTCATCCATTGATTTGTTTTCTGCGAACTTGCCACGCAACCAAGATTCGTTTGATGTGTTTTCTAAAAGACGGCGAACAAGATACGCCATGCCTGGAATTAATTCACCGACCGGGGCGTACTCACGAACTCGATATCCCATTTCTGAGAATGTTTTCTTAATCGGTTCAGCCATACCAAACAACATTTGAATTTCAAATCCATTCTTAGGAATGTTTTTAGTTTGAGCATAATGTAAGCACGCCGACAACGTACGAACGTTATGCGAAGCAAATGCCGCTTTGATGAATGGGTAGTTATCAATTAAAATTTTGGCGCAGTATTCGTAATTGGCATCCGATTCTGCTTTCACCGTGTACACAGGAACAGACCAGTTCTTTTGTTCGGAATCGATCGTTTCATAATCCCAGTAGGCGCCTTTCACCAAACGAACAGTGAATGGAGTCTGACGCGCTTTTGCGAATGCCGATAGATCTTTGATGTCATCACTAGAATCTTTTAAGTACGCCTGAATCACGCAACCAAAGAATTTGTAACCACGTAATTCTGGTTCCATTAACAATTCTTTGAACACTTCCACGGTTAAATGTTTAACCGAGTACTGTTCCATATCAAGGTTCAAGAAAATATTTTTTTCCATTGCTTTTTTGAACAATGGACGAAGGCGATCTTTAACGATGGATTTTGTCTCGTCCCATGCGCGATCGTTAATTTGTGAATACAACGCCGACATTTTTACAGATACGTTAACTTTTGGAATCGCACCCTCGGAATCAGAATCTAATAGTGGGTTCGTATCCCACTTTTCAGCATCTTTCGCTAAACCATCCATTAGTTCTTGGTATTTGCTTGTGTATTCGGCGGCTTCTTTTTCTGACAACGTGGCTTCACCCAAAATATCTACTGTGAATGTCATATTGTTCTTTCGCATTTTCTTTAATACAGAAAGGGCTTCATTCGGATTTTCACCCGTAATGAACATCTTCGCCATCTGAGTTACATTTTTCTTGATCGCGCCAGCCATCAGCCCCGGAGCTAAGCTACCTAAACCTAAACCGACATTGAACACGCTAGGTAATTCAGACCCACCTTCGGTGAAGTATTCTTTTAAATGTTGCGCGACTTCAGAAGACGAGTTTAAAGAAGGAAGAACATCGACGAAGCGAAACATATTTGTTTTAAATGTCTCATTTTTCATACTCCAGTCCATAATGCTGCCGTACCAGAAGTCTTTAGAGAATAAAGAAACTTTGGAATTTGATTCCATTTTTTTTAGAATTTCACTACCAATTTCTACAATACGTTTTTGATCAGCATCAGTTGATGTGTGCATAGCCGTTTCCTTTGAGGTTTAGATATAGAGAATTGTTACTCTATTTTCAGAGTCCACTCAATAAGGATTTGCTGTTTTTGGTTTTTTAGCATGGATTTTAGGACATCGCCTTTTTGGATAGAACCCACGCCAGCAGGGGTTCCTGAAAGCAATATATCGCCCTCTGATACCGGGACGTGCCGTTTTAAAAAAGACACAAGGTCGGGCAGTTTGAAAATCATTAAATTCTGGTCGCCCACCTGTTTAGTTTGCCCGTTAATCTGCAATTCGAATGTATATATTTCATTGGAATCAAATGGAATCCAAGGCGAGATTGGGCAGGAGCCTTTAAATGATTTAGCTAGCGTCCAGGGTTCTCCTTTAGCTTTTAGGGCATTTTGTCGCTCTCGATCCGTTAAATCTAAAGCTAATGCGATATGAGACAAGCGTAATTTTTCATCAAAACGAAAGGCCATTTCGAGTTCATGGTGCAGCGATAAAACCGCATCCGGGTACGTCATTCTGGATCCATGAACGATGCACGCCGAAGACTTTAAGAAAAACAAAGGCTGTGATGGAACGGTATTGCCTAACTCTTTTGCGTGATCTGCGTAGTTGCGCCCAACACACCAAATACTCATATACGATTAAAATCCATTAAGTGCCATAGATCTGACTTGGTAAAATACATATATTGCCCACTCGGCCAGCTGGCGTATTTAGGTTGAGATAAATCGGTCGAACTTTCAACGATAGAGATAAATTCTTCGGCCCAATCTTGATGAGTGCAAACGTAAACCGTCGGTGGATTTTTAGGTGAGTCGGGAATGTCGAGCTGAAAACCAACTAAAAATTCTTGGACTCTAAGTCGAAAATCTTTTGTGGATTCGTTATCCGTGCGTAAATCCAGTAATGGAGTAGACGTAATTTCTAATCGAGTCTGCTCAGCGACAAAAGACAATGTTTCGCGTGTGCGTTTACGAGGTGAGCAAAATAGATGGGTGGGTGGAGGTAGTTTTTTAGTTTGAATCAGGTGCACTAAATTACGCGCTTGATTCAAGCCAGCTGTCGATAAAGAGCAGTCTGCTATCATTTCCGAGCTTTTTTCAGCATGTCTAAATAAAATAAAATTCAAACCGAACCTCGCTAATATTTTGACTCTAAATCCTGTGAATCATGGTTTCAATCGAAATTAGCGATGGACAGAATTTTAAAAAAATGTTTGACTCAAAACCCTATGGAAAAAGTCCACCGTTTTGTATCCAACGATTTCACGATTCGTGCAGCCGCCGTTAACGCCACTGAGGTTGTAAAGGAAATGCAACGAATTCAAAATACAAGTCCGCTGCCAACGATGGCGGTCGGTCGTGCTATGGTCGGTGCTTTGTTATTAGCCAGCCATTTAAAAGAAAAACAGCAAGTGGGATTATATTTTCGCGGTGACGGTCCAATGGGCCGCGTATTTGCGGAGGCTCATTTCGAAGGTCAAGTTCGTGGTTATACTCCGCATACCTATTACGAACCGGCCAAGTATGCTTCGGGTTTAAAATTAAAAGAACATATTGGCCAGGGTACATTGTCAGTGACTCGGCATTTGCCATTCCAAAAGCAACCCCATCACGGTACGGTGGAAATGGTGACTTCTGAAATCGGTGAAGACATTGGCCATTACCTGATGCAGTCCCACCAAATCCGCTCGATTATTTCGTTGGGTGTTTATTTGGATACCTACGGGAAAGTTCAATCGGCTGGTGGTGTACTGATCGAAGTCATGCCGGGTGTTGGGGATGATGTTGTCGATCTGTTATTGAAAAATTCTCAAGATGTTAAAACCTCGATGTCGGAAGAAATTCTAAAGGGAGGACATCCCGTAGAATTCTTAAAGCCCTATCTTAAAGGTATAGAGTTTTCTGAGTTGGATCACAATTATCCAATTAGCTACTATTGCCCATGCAACGAAGAACGGGTCGTGCGCGCCCTAGAAACGCTCGGAATCGAAGAACTTGACGATATGATCGCTAAAAATGAAACGGCCCAGGTTATGTGTCAGATGTGCGGAAAGCCGTATGATGTGGCGCCGGATAAGCTGACGGAGATTAAGAACAAACTCTATCGCCAGACTTTGAATTAAACGGTCTCTTTCGGTTTTGACCGTACGGTCTTCTGTGTCGGCAGCGGAAGCGGTTCCGGTCCTGTGTCCGGTTTGCTAATAAATATAGATTTTGAAATAAAAAAAAGCCAGGCGATTCACCAGGCTTTTTTTTGTTTACAGGACTTCGAAGTTTCTTACCGACACCGTTTCCGGTAGATTGTTAGTTCGTTTTCACAGCTGCTTGACGCGACTTCATCTCGGTCTTGCAGATTTGTACTTTCTCTTCGTACTCATCTTCACGAGTCATCAGTACTTTTTTATACCCTTTAAAGCGATCTAAACGATCTTTAAGAAACTCTTCGGATACTCCAACCAGTTTATCTTTTTCGTCTAAACCGATTTTAAATTCGTCTTCTTTGTCGGTGATGCGATCCATGGGCTCTGTCCATTTTAATTTGCCGTCGCCGCCAAATTTAGGGTCGGATAGGTCGGATTTACACTGTCTTAGAACGCCGTAAAGGCCTAATGATCCGTATTTGCGGTTGCCATAGACACGGTCTTCAAGTTCGTAAACTTCGATTTGAATACGGCGTAACTCTTCGTTCATTTGGACTTTCTTTTGAACTACGAGGTTACCGTCTTTTACGCCGACGCTGGTGTCGCCCGTAATTTGACCGTGGTTTTTGATCTCAGTTTCGATTTTCTCTGCTTTGTGAGGATTGCTTTTACATTGAGTTAAAGCCATCACTGCTAAACTTGCTACGAACAATTGAACTAACGTTTTCATGCAATCTCCTTATAGATTGATGTTGTGTTACCCTGTTAAGATTACAGTGGGAAAAGGCAAGGTCAATAGAATCTCCTTGTGCGTTTTTTCAAATGGTATTACATCTGACCAAAGGGCGGAGTTAATTATGTTTAAAGCATTACGGTTCATTATTTGTATCTTTTTAACATCTTCTTGTAACTCAGCGTGGGCGGACTTTTGTTTCGATAACACAAATCAAAACGGAGTGATGTCTCAGCAAATCTGTTTCAAAGAGATCAAAGTTTTGAAACAAGGCACTCGTGATCAAAAAGTATATTTAAAGACTTCGGACATCGAAGATATTTTTACCTTCCAAAAAATTGAAGCCACGACAAGCGGTTTCACTGCTCAAGTCCGCGGGGATTATATCAATTATTCTGAAAATTGTGGACTTACGATTTTAAGCCGTTTTGATTTCCGCTTCGTATTAAATTCGCAATATCAATACGTACATTCAAAAGCGAATGTTGTAGATATTAATTATAAGTACACACCGGACAGCTGTCAGGTGAAGGCGAAGGCCGATACTGAAAAGTATACGGCGCGAAATCCTGTGAATTAACCGGAGATCTTTCCGTTGACGGCGGCGGTTTCTGTTGTCGTCCCGTAACCCCCAACCGCTGCCGATAAACCGGCTGCCCCGATAGTTGATCGGGAAATAATAAATCTCATAAGAAAAATTGATATAAATAAGCGGAACTTATACAGAATCATAGTACTACTCGAGAGACAAACCAGCACCAAAGGCTAGTCATTTCAGCGATTTACCTAGACCACAACGACACCATTTTTGTAACCGATTGAAATCACACTGTAAAACAAGTTGGCAAGTGTCTTGCTTTATAACAATGGCAAGACCTACCAAGCTACTCTCAGCTACAGTCGTGGCGATCCATACGAGAGAAAGCGAAATACCTTCCAACGAATCCAATCTTAAACTGGAAGAGGAGAAAGAAAACTCCTCTCACCAGGCTCGTCTTTTTTCGGCCCGTTGAAAACCGGCCATCTGACTTCGTTGGGCGCTTTTCAAAATCCCTCCAACGTAGTTGAACCAAAGGTTCACCTTCGGTGAAGTCGCTATGCCTCCGGGCTTTTTAAAAGCGTCTGCCTCGCATCTGACCGATTTTGAACGGGCCTCCATTCCGAGCGACTGGTGATTTTTTTGGGGGATTTCGTAGCGGCGTTTTTGGTTAAACTGTTGGTGTAAAAAAATGAGACAGTGAAAGATTCGAGAAATTAGCAGGTTAGGTGATCTTGTTTAATCTTTGAATGAAAATCTCAAAAACGAACAGGTTTTGAGGTGTCTTTAGGGCTCCTAAAAATACTTCGTCCTTTCATGATCTTAGCTTTGATTTTATTCGAGTGTCCCAATTTGGTATCGATGTTGCGATAGTCTATTTTCGAATGCGTAATTGGTATCACTCTTTATATGTAGTACTCGTATCTGTTGTTTTGCTCGTCTTCGTGCAAGCCTGTGCGCCTAAGTCGCAAGAGGATTGTGGATTTGTTCAAAACGTTTATGGAGAACGAATTTCCTGGAAAGGGAATCTTCCTATCGTTATGAAGATTCATGAATCTGTTCCGGCAGAATATCAAGACTCTCTTATTCAAGCCGCTGAAGTTTGGAACAAAGCCTACGGAAAAACTCTAATCAGTATCAGGAAGACAGATATTGTTAAGGGCCCTACAGTTTCAATGAAGGATACGGAAAATGTAATTTATTTCTATCCGAACTGGGAAGCTAATAAAACTACAGAGCAAGCTCGTACCAGTGTGTACTGGTTAGGGGATGCGATTAAAGAAGCCGACATTCGCATCAATGCTAAAGACTTTCAATACTACGATCTGGCGCTTAATAACAAAGGTGCCGCTAAAATTAATATCCAAGCCCTTGTCATTCATGAAATGGGGCACGTACTTGGTTTAAAACATAAAGACGCCGACGCCAGTGTAATGGCGACGTATTTAGCCAGCCAGAGTGACCGAGTAGAAATTGCACAAACAGACAAAAAATCACTGACTTGCGAGTATTAGACAGGTTCTTGCGGAAAAACAAAGAAGTTTGATAAAAATTTCTATTGAGAATTGCTGAAATTTTGAGCTAGACTAGACTAGTTGTGCTCTGAAAAACGAGCTGAAAAGCCCTAGACCAACGAGGTAAATATGAAAACAGAATTGCGATTGATGGACGTTACGGATGCAACAGCGGAATCTTTAGTTGGCCTTTCTAATAACTTAATTTCTAACGAATTTGATACGGGTGTAGCGAATACGCTGGTCTATAACGAAATGTCAGACGTTCCGGTAAGCTCGCGAACGGAATTAGAAACGCTTAAAGAAAATATGATGGTTTTAAAAGATCTAAGTGATCGTCTTTCCTTCTTATCTAAGGAAGTTAAATATCTAATGAATCTAAAGTAATCTACTTTAGGAATCCTTAAAGTCATAAAACAAATCTACCGAAGTAAAGTTAATGCTTCGGTATTTTTTTGTCTTTTTCTTACTAGTGAATCAGAGCCTTTGGGCCGAGTATCGCGTTTTTGAGCTCGAGATTACGGCTTATGAAGAGGCCGAAGAGATTGGTAAACGAGTTGTGGTTTCTACCCTCGATCCTGAACAGTACCGTGGTTATCATAGTGTTCAGCCGAACGAGAAAATTCGCTATATCAGTACATGGCGCTGCCGGGGGCGAACGGCAGGTAAGGACTATTGTCCTAATCCTAAAGCCAAGACTGATGCGGAAGAACCAGCGATACCTTCAGAAAACAAGTAAGCTCTGCTAGTATGGGATTATGGCAGTGGATCCCGCAAAAGAGCGCAATCGCTACAATAGTAAGTTAACTGATATACAAAACGATTATCAGGAAAAAAAACGCAAGCTAGTTGAGTCGAAAGAAAAAGAAATCGACGAGCTTTCTGGTTATTACGATCGAAAGAAAGACTCAATTGTAGAAAATCAAGCGGCCGTTATTAATCACATCGAAAAATCGCAGCAGAAAACAATGGAGCATGCGCAGGAACAGCGCAAAAAAGTTGTAAGTAAAAGTCAAAACGAGCTTAAAGAGTTAGAAACTACCTATAGTAAAAAAACAAGTGATGCGTTAAAAAATCGAAATGAAAAATTTGAAGCTGCGAACCATTCCTATAAGGAAAAATTAGAAGAGCAGGAATCTAAGCAGGAAGAACGTCTTCAACGAACGAAAGCCCGATCAAATGAAGAGTATCAGAAAATGGCTCAAAAATATAAAGATCAGGTGAAGAAGACTCAGAATCGCCAGGAATCAAATCTGAATCAAATTCGTGCGAATAACGAAGAGGTCATTAAGGGCGAACGCTATCGTGGACAAGAAGCCGAAAAAGAACTACGCGAAGACATCTCTAAACGCTATGAACGTGTCGATAGACTTGGTGAACAAAAAATCACTGAGAAAAAAACATCGATTGAAACTAAAGAGAAGAAACTGGATTCCGAACATCAGAAAAACTTAGCCAATCAGAAATCAACCTATGAAAATCGAGAAAAGCGTTTGCAGACAGAATACAATCAACGCTTCATGGATAAAAAGCAAGCCAACCAAGACAGTATGCGCAGTCAACAACGCGGCTTTGATTCCATTTATCAAAAAAATGAAACGAATAATAAAGTTTCATTGCAGATCCAAGCACGCAATTACGCAAAGGCACTAGCGCAGCAGCATCGCGATTTTATGACTCAATCGTCGAAATACTCTGGAAAGGAAGACGATCCGTTTTATAAAGTGCAAGATCGCGGAAGTGAATTATCTGAAGATAGACACTTTTACGTTTTAAAAGCCTATGTTCCGGAACATGAAAAAGAAAATGTCCAAGTGGTCATCCAAAAAGATCGCGCGTCGGTGGCTACGCAGAGACAGTTTAATGAAAAGTTATCCGATGAAAATGGTAAGAAAATCGAAACCAATTCCGCGCAGACCTTGCGCGAAGAGTTTGCTTTTGAATCACCAATCATCACGGAAGGTATCGCACGGGAACGCAGTGGCGATTATATTTTTGTAACCATTCCTAAGCTTCAATCCTTTAAAAACTGGAATATAAAAGGCTAAATAGGCGGCTGTCTCAAAACAAGACAGGTGTGTGATTTGCATTTTTACCTAGAAGAATGATTCGATTCTTCTGGAATGTATGTATATTCATTTTAATCGCTCTGTCTGCCACGTCTGTGTACGCAGTAAAGACAATTATTGGCGAGCAGATTCAGATAGATGGCCAAATGTTTGAAATCGAAAAACCAATTGCCAGTGGAGGCTTTGGGCACGTTTATGTCGTACGCTCATTGAGAGACACTGACATCAAATATGCTTTAAAAATTTTCTCCCATTCTCGCGAACGGAAAGCATTTAACCCTCAACAAATGCGGGCCGGTAGAAACAAAGCCTACCAGAAGATAATTCAGATTGATCGTGAAGGTAAACAGCTTAAATTTGCGCCACGTTTTGTGAAGGTAAATATAGATCCGTCTTTTAAATTAAGTGAAGCCGAGGCCGCTGCGTTAGCAGGGCATCCATCAAAAGATTTAGTGATTGTCATGCCGCTTGCAAAATCAGATTTGCAAGATTTAGTTGTCGTGTCCAGTCACTCAGTACCCGAGCGAATCAATTTAGCGATGAAAGTCATTGATGACGTGATGCCAGAACTAGCATTACTGGCCAATAATGATTTGGTTCATAACGATATCAAACTTGAAAATATTTTAGTTACCCAAGATGGCCGGCTTGGCCTTGCGGATTTTGACACCATCGTCAGGGCCGGCGCGACGATGCCTTTTAATACGCCGTATTTCTTGGCACCGGAACGACAAGGGAGAAATGTGTCCGCCCCAGTTTATCCCATTTCTGACATCTATAGTTTAGGAATTGTAGCTGGATTGATAGTCGCCCCCAGAGATGAGAATCATCAAACCACTGTCGACGTCCGAGATAGCGAAGTTTTTAGTGCCTATTTAGATCAGCTTGAAATCGAGATCAGTTTAAAATACCCAGCGCTTAAGGAATCGTTTGCCCGGGTAAAACAGTTTTTAGATGCTAGCTTGGACGTTGTACCAGCGACACGCCTTGAAAAATTATCTCAGTTTACGTCACTGTTCACCACGGGCCGAATGAAAGAGCGACGTGGTAATGACCGTCATTCTCAGGATATCGATTTGCTGAGAAAGGCCTTAAGTAACTTGGATCATGCGGCGATGACTCCGAAATATTTAGCCGATATCAAACGAAATATGCCTGACATTCAGCAGTTACTAACTGAACTAGCGAAAGAGAATTCTTTATATATCGAAGCATTTTTGCTAGCGGCAAGGTTAGATATTGAGCTGCCGAACGGCAAAAATAATTTTTACTCAAAATTAAGATCCGCGCCGTTTCGTGAAATTCGACAAATTGACAATCTTAAAGCTTTTCTAAACCATTTAAGTCTAAACGGTACACGCGAACTAGATGCCGAGCTGCTGAAAATTTTACTTCAAAGATTTATATTACCTAAAGGAGCAAGTTTAGCTGGCCATGAAGATATCATTCGAATGATATCTTTAAAACCAGAAGTTGCGATGGCTTTTTCTGATGTGTTACTGCCACGTTTAGGAAATGACCCAGCATCGGAAACTAACATCAAGATGGCGCAATTGTTTGTGAATTCAGATGTTGTCCCGAACGAAGTCACAAGAGTCTGGTTAGAAACGGTTATTTCGCAAGGCACAACAAGTTCAGTTTCCGCGTTGACCTATGAAGCCATTAAAAAAATAAAATGGATTGCGCCTGCTCTAGTTGAATCTTTTTTATTTAGTGTTTCGGACCAGCCTACGGTTCTGTATCAAAAATTAAGATTGCTGAGTGCTCTCTTGCTTGAATCTATAACTAAGGTTAATTTCACGGACCCTCGATTCTCTGCATTTTTGAACTCAACGCATGCTCATGTCCGTTGGGAAACGGCGAATCTGATGCTAGAAAACGGGTTCAAAAATGAGATAGTTCAGGACGTTTTTATAAAAGACGGTATTGCTAACAATAAAACGTCCGCTACCGGTGGACAAATACAATTAGATTCAAATAAACAACTTCAAATTTTGAACACGCTGTTAACCGACCCTCGAAAGGAAAATGTGGCCGCCGATATGCTGTTCAGGCAACGAGCAGTGGATGCAGAGGTCGCCAGTCTATTGGGACGCAATTTAAATTTGGGTTCCCCAGAGCGCCGTATGCTTGTCAGTTTCCTACTCCTAAAAAACGAAAGTATTTCAATAGCATTAAAGCAGCAGGCATTGGTCGCTGCCGCAGATATACTTGGAGCTCCGGGGATTTCTTCGAAAACTATCTTAGATCAAATTCGTAAAAGCGCTAATAAAACAACGTGGTCGCCAAGCTTTCAAAGGATATTGGATCTGCGCAAGGCTCAAAATGCCATTGAGCCGGACGGTATTTACTCCGGACCCTCGACTTTGAATATGAAAAGCTGTCAGTCATTTTATCACTAGGTAAATATTTGAAATGGTGAACCACGCTTGCCAATAAACGAATTATTGCAAGCTATTGATTTCACCGAATTTATCGTCAAAATCAGCAAACGAATTTCTGCTGAAGACAAGCAAAATGTAGCCGAAATGTACTCTAAAGGCATGTCCCTTCGCGACATCTCAAAACAGCTTGGAATGTCGAAAAACGGAGTTCGCTCAAGTATTTTAAGAGCTGGGCAAAAGCTTCGTGAACCCACTCCTAAAGCCACCCGCATGCGGTCACTCAAGTCAGGTAAGCAGGCCGCTCTACCGTACTATGGATTCTGCTACTTTGAAGGGAAGATCGTCAAAGACCCAAGAGAGTTTCCAACTCTTCAAAGAATTCATCACCTCTGGAGCCAGGGGCGTACTATTCATCAAATTAATCTCGAACTGAATCGAGCCAAGCTTCCGTCACGCACGGGCAAAGTTTGGAGCTGGGCCGCCATTCAAAACATCGTCGCTCGGTTTGAAAACAAACAAGTCATTCTCACTAAAGGGGGAAAATATGAATTTAGATAAGCTGATTGCTATTGCCGCTGGAGTCGTCCTCGCGCTTTCAATAACGATGAACCTCGATAAGGTTCAAACGCTGATCTGGCGAGCTCAAGCCAAGCTCATCTATGAATCAAGAACAGAAACTTGGGGAAGCCCACGGTTTTTCCCGCGTGAATCTGATAGGCAGAACATAAAAGTTAAAGTGCAAAAAGCAAAACAAAGTCAGTTGTAATTTCAGACTTCACATCTCCCTTTGGCTCGCCGCTCTTACGAAGTTCGACCTTTTCTCGCATCTCCGCACGGGCATCGCGCCAGCCCCTTTGGGAGCTGTCACGAGCCCTGCCGCATTCGCGTGTCGATGCGCGGTCGATCCTCTTCAGAGCTGGTTTGCCTTCTCGGAGCCCACTCCTTCTGCGAAGGGCTCCTCAAACAAGAGGCAAAGCCCAATCAAAGGGAGATAAATATGAACACTGAACTTAAAGAAAAACTGACTCAACTTGCTTTCCATCGCTCACTTCCATTTTGCTACAACTGTTACCACGAATGTCCATCTGGTCGCTGTGAATCTTGCGGCTCCGATGATCTCATGCGCTCTTTAGATGGCGTTGGCTGCGAGTACGGTACAGATTGGATAATCAAGCATATTCTTGAAACAGATCTAACATCTGTCGATCTTGAAGAGTCTTTCGAGGACATGATTCGCGAATGCTATCCAGAAACAACAAAGGTTGGCTGGATGGAGTTCGACACAGTTACACTCATGAAAGAAAATGATCCGATAAGTTGGAGTTGTGCTCTTTCAGATTATGAATCTAACGAAGAGTCTGAGGGACTGATTGTTTCATTTGATGGCGGCTCGACGTACTTCCGAACGGAGGATGTCGAAGAGCTCTGCGCAAATCTATAAGATAGCGCGCCTCTATCGTCCCCAGCGTCGCTGAATCTGTAAAGCGACGCCTCTTCCTAGGCTCGTGTTGACGGGAGAGCCGAACAGAGTCTGATCTGAATAACTAAAAGTCCCAGACCATTCATCACTCGCCATGTAGCTTGCGCTTAAGACACCCGTGGCATATCGCTCGATGGAACCATCGTTACTTGTGCCAGAGTTTGAATTGGTCTTCACAGCGTCTTCGTAAGTCCAAGTGATGCTTGATCCGAATCGGTAGTCTTTCACGTTATACCCAAGCCCGATTCCAAGATTGCCGCCGTAGCCTGGTTCTAACTTTCCGCTGAATTGTGAGTTGGAAACTTCTTTTCCAAATGAGCGATGAAATTCAAGCGAAGTAAATGAATCAAACCGCGCCCAAGTTTTTGTGAGGAGTGTTCCCATGCCCAACGCCCAGAAACCATTACCTCTTGAGTCAAGTCCGCCCACATCCGAGTCTGCTTTAGATTTTCCAGTCGGAAGAGTTAATTGCAAAAATCCAATTCCTTTCGGGCGAAACTGATTGTAGTCCCAATCTGGCAGATATTCGTAGCCAAGTGAAGTCGAAACATCTCCAAGGCCCGAGTAGTTTAAAGAGTCTCGGCTTCTTTGGATGACCGGAATCGAAAGGCCCGCTTGAAAGCGATCCCAAAAAATATGTGCGCCTTCGATTTTAAAAGTTTGAACTTGTTGGTGCGTATCCCATTTTCTCCAAATTCCTTGAGAGTCCACGTTGTCGATCACAACTTCGTTTGTTGAATACGAAGTCGTCAGTTGAGCTTTATCATCGCCTGCAATGATGGAAGGAGCTGCAAATCCGCCGCCACAGCAAGCTGCCGCACGCGCTTTTGTTCCGATAAAAACCGAAGCCCCAAGAAGACTAAAACACAAGATTAATATGTGTTTCATCAATGACCTCTGTTCCGTTTTTCACTTGAAATCGAATTTCCCAATCACCTGGCATAATGAAGAACACATTCGAGGCCCGGTAGGTACCTTCATCGACTCTTGCAGTTTGTGTCGGTATCGATCCGTGCCCCATACTCGGCATCCAAAGAACAACTTGCGGAGTTGTTGTTAAATCAACTTCAATCGGAGTTTGGTCTAATGAATTTAAGCGATAGGTTTTGAAAACAAGACTTCCCATCTCAGTTGAAGTGGGCTTTTTCTCCCAATGCCAGGCTAGACAAAGTTGTGAATTTGAAAATGTAGCTTGGCAGTCAGCTTTAGATTCTTGCGCGTTTGTTCCTTCACTACCTGAATCGGAACCCTTAACGTATTTGGGTTCAGCGCATCCAGCTAGGATAGCTAGCAGCAAAATCGAAAATAACTTTCTACCAAACATTTTTCTCTCCTCTTGAAATCGCGCATCCTAGTGTGCGGCCCTCTGGAGTACGAACTGATTTTCCTGCGTGCAGATCTTCTAGAGCTTCTCTTAGAAATTTTTTGTCGGCCTTTGCGCAGTCTTTGCTGTTTGAAACGCCACCTTGATAAAGAACTTCGCCGTTTGATCCAAAAATATAAGCATGGGGTGTTTTAAAAGCTTTCAAGTCATCTGCTAGTTTTGCTTTTTCATCTTCGATTACTGGAAATGGAAAAGCGGCTTTTTCAAAATAGGGCTTAGAGATATCTTTTCCTTCGTCCACATTGGAATGGACGGCGACAAAATTAAATTCCTTATAGGCATTCGCAAGGTCTCGAAGTTCGGTGTTGTGGCTGTTTGAGCATGGGCATCTGGCCGAAAGAAAAACGACAACTAATCCCTTTTTGTCGTTTGCATCGACGTGGACCTTTGCTTCTGTTAGAAGATCTTTGCCTTCGATGGATTTCGTTTGCGGCGCAGCAGAAGCCGCAAGAGAAAGGAATAATCCTAAAATAATAAAGAGTGTGTTTTTCATATCACTCTTCATAGCTGAAAACCCGAACAAGCACAGTGCAACAAGATGTTGCATAGGACCGCTTTTCAGTGCCAGCACTAGCAATTTGGGCTATATCGTCTTTCGTGGTAGCCATTCAAAAACTGCAAAACTTTTTTATGACAGTTCGTGATTCGAAGCGCAGCAAAGGCGTCTTTCAATCCGCTATCTTTGAAATCGCAAACTTCTTCCGGTTCCCTAAAATCGAAGGTCATACCGAGA
This sequence comes from Bdellovibrionaceae bacterium UBA2316, assembly GCA_002345205.1. Taxonomy (GTDB): domain Bacteria; phylum Bdellovibrionota; class Bdellovibrionia; order Bdellovibrionales; family Bdellovibrionaceae; genus UBA2316. The sequence continues at coordinate 32,686 of DDVI01000017.1, forward strand.
ACGCAAAATTGAATTGGCTTGTTCGCCTACGATGGGGAGCTATCGCTCTTTTCTTTTGTATGGCGGGTCCGGGATATATTTTTGGTGCACTCAATCGCACAACGATTGCGATCTTTATCGGAATCATTGGCTTTCTATTTATCTTCAATCTTTTAACTCATCTTATTTTTGTCGAGAGTAAGACTCCCGTTGGACCACTTTTTATAGGGTTTCAGCTGGCATTTGATTTGGCTGTTCTAACGGCCTTGCTGTTGATCTCTGGAAGTTTCGGAAACCCTTTTGTTGCTTTGTTTCTGTTGAACGCAGGACTGGGCGGAGTGCTCATTCGAGGGCGAAACTCTTGGCCGTTTGTTGTTCTTTGCCATGCCTTTCTGATTGCTCTTCAAATTGAATTTGCAACGAACAACACGGAGTTGAGTCCGCAAACATTTTGGATATTCGTTTTTGTTTCGCACATCTTGGTGTTTTCAGTTTGGTTGGTGATGCGTTCATTGGGAACTTATCTTGAGGGACATTTTGAAAGCCTAAGCCAAGTTCGCATCCAAAATGAAAAACAGGATCGACTGCGGGCCATTGGCGCTTTAGCCGCAGGTTTTTCGCATGAATTTGCAAGCCCTTTGAATGCAGCCAAACTTCGTTTGGATCGGCTTGAGCGAGCTTTTGATAAATTTGAACCGACACAGAATTGGTCGACATCGGCCAAAGAAAATTTATCTGAAGCCAGAGAAAGCATCAAAGCTTGTGAATCAGTTATTCATTCGATGAACGCTTCACAACTTGATGTGCGTGATCACAATTTAAAACCTGTTAGCATGAAAGATTTCATTCAAGATGTCACCGATTCGTGGCGTGAAGAACACCCGAATGCTCGTTTGAAAGTGGATAACCAAATCACAAGTTCGCTTCTGGTATCTCCGATTAACTTGGCTCAAGTAATCCTGAATCTTCTGGATAATGCTTTTGAAGCGAACCCTAAAGGCGAAGTGAATTTTAGCCTCAAAGAGGTTTCGTCAAATATTGAATTATCGGTCGAAGATGAAGGCCCAGGGTTCAGTGACCGAGTTCTAGATCGCCAGGGCGAACCGTTCGTGACAACAAAAACGAATGGAACAGGCCTGGGCATTTATGTCAGTGAAATTTTCGTGCAAAGCCTTAACGGTAATTTGTCGATCATCAACAAGCCGAATTCTTCAGGCGCTATCGTTACGCTGTCTTGGCCCAAGTCCATGCCCGCAGATTCAGGTGGTGAACGATGAAAAAGCATATTCTTATTTTAGAAGATGATGTCAGACTCGCTAAGGGTTTAAAGCGAGATTTCGAAGATCATGACTATGACGTGACGATTGCGAATCGAATTGCCGATATTCCAAAGGATCAGGCTTTTACTCACGCAGTGATTGACCTTAGACTTTCTGGTGGTGATTTTGGTCTCGACGTCATTGAAGATCTCAAAAGTAAAACGTCAGAAATTAGAATCGTTGTGTTGTCGGGCTACGGCAGCATTACAACGGCCGTTGAAGCCGTCAAGCGTGGAGCCGTGGACTATCTGACAAAGCCGGCGTCATTTACCGACATCGAGCAGGCTTTGAATGGTAAGCGCGTAAAACCTGATGCGGACTTTAAGCGGCGCTCACTTTCGGAAGTTGAGCATGAGTACATTGATTTTGTTTTAACTAAAAATGAGGGCAACATCAGCAAAACAGCGAAAGACCTTGGTCTTCACCGCCAAAGCTTGCAGAGAAAGCTCAAAAAATACACCTAAGCGACATCTCTATAAGGGGGAACGATCATGATCAAAAACACTCTAATAATTGCAGCAAGTCTTCTTGCTTTTGCTTTTCAGAGCGAAGCGCAAGCGAGTCCTAGATCTGAAAAAATCAAAGAAGCTGTCGAATACCTTTCGGCTTGTGGGAACTTTATCCGCTATGACAGCGAGAACGTTTACACAGGTTTTGGAACTTACTGGACAAGCAACGTTAAGCCTCGTGAGCCCAAACCATCAAAGATGCGTTTTGTGCCGATTGATCGCGTAACAGAGTACCAAGTTGAAACTTTAGATTCTGTCGTTGATGTCGTCAAAAGCGGAAGCTCAACATTTGTTTTGACCTATTCAGGAATTGAAGAGTGGGACTTAGGCCAGTTCAAGCGACTTGCAACTTACAACACAAATCTTCTTTCAAGGCTATATCAAGACGAAGAGCATCCAAAAGCCTTCGCGCAGTACAAAGACAAACTGGTCATCGCACACGGAAGACTTGGAGTTTCGTTTTTTGATCTCAAAACAAAAAAAGTGACTCGCGCGTTTCCAGTCGTGTTATCGCACAGACCTTTAGAATCTGTTGTGAATGGTATTACAGTATCAGGCCGTTATGCTTTTGCTGCACTTGATAGTTACAGCCTTGTTGGTGACCGCGACAAACCTGCATTTCGCGGCATCGTCGTCATTGATTTAGAAACAGAAACAGTCGTCTCTGAACTTGATGGTATGGACCCAGGTGCGGACAGCATCACTTCAGACAATAACGTGGCTATTGTAAGTTTCTACGGTCAGCCGCTTTGGAAGTACTCGGTTGCAGGTTTATCAAATGCTTCAACTTTGCCAGCACCGCTTAAGAGATTTTGGAAATTTCCTATCGACGGAAAGCAAACTGGAAAAGCTTCGATGGATGACAAATACTACTACACTTGTTTTTCGCGTATGCCAAAGCCAGGTGAAGGACCTTATTTTATCAAAGTACCTATGGCGTTTGATCGTCGCGTCTTGATGTTGGATTAACAATGACGATCCAAAAAGGTGCCCTGTTAGCTCTACGCATTTTAACGACTATTGCAATCGTTGGGGCTATCTATTTTGGATTTGCGATTTGGAAGACCATGAAAGGTCCAACCTTTGGCGGGAATTTTACATTAACTTACAGAGGCCAAAATTGGATCTTTTCGGACGCACCTAAAAAACTAAACATGCTCTATTTCGGATACACGAAGTGCCCTGATGTATGCCCTGTGTCTCTGAGTAACGCTGGTAGCGCATTTAGAATGTTAAATGATGGAGAGTTGAAGGATGTCCGATTTATTTTTCTAAGTGTTGATCAGTCCCACGATAAGCCGGATGAAGTCGCAGACTATGCGACAAACTTTTTCCCAACATTTATTGGCCTTAGTGGCAGCAAAGAGCAAATTGACAGAACCATTGGCCTGTTCCCGGCAAGTTACATGCTTGAGGAGAATCCAAAGTCCTATTTAGGTTACTCGATATCTCATACTGACAGAATATTCTTTTTAGATTCTGACGGACTCGTCATTGACTCAATAACTGGATCGAAAGAGGGAGCAGAATCTATTTACAAAAAAATTAAGGAGCATTTATGAGAACAATGATTTTATTTGCGACGGCCATTCTGGCTTTCGCAGGCACGGCTTCAGCCGAATGTGATTTGAAAACAAAGGTAGAATTCTCAGATCCGCGTATCTTTGCACCGCTTAAAGGCACAAACGCCACGGGCGGATTTGCGAAAATCAAAAACAACTGCACTGAAGAATTGGAGTTAGCATTTAAGAGTGCTGAGGGTTTTAAAGCTGTCGAGTCTCATGTCACGGTCGAAGAAAGTGGTCGAATGGCAATGAAGAAAACAGACTCATTTAAAATCAAACCAGGCGAGACTCTTGAGTTGGTTCCTGGTGGAAAACACCTCATGTTTTTTGATCCACAAACTGAAATCAAAGAAGGCTCTGAGGTTAAACTGACTTTTACTTTTAATAAAAAGGAACTTTCGGTTCCATTTAAAGTTATTCCAAGAATCAAAAAATAAACAAAGGAGAATCAAAATGAAAACACTAATGAAATCTGTTGCGCTTGTTGCCGCGCTCTTGATCGGATCAATCTCTTCGGCTCACGAAGGCCATGACCATCCACCATTGGCGGGGCATCTGTCTTTCAAACAAAATACATTGCACATTCACGCAAGTTTTCCAGCTACACCAGTTGTAGGTCAGGAATCACTTTTGGTTTTAGAGGCCAAAGATGCGAAAACTCATCAGCCAACTGAGCTCAATGACAATATCGAAGTTGTGCTGTGGATGCCAAGCATGGGGCATGGATCAGCACCAACCCAAATCGAACGCACTCTCGATGCAAGTGGCAATGTGGTTCCTGGGGTTTTCAATGTTCGCAATGTTTACTTTGTCATGGGTGGCGAATGGGAAGTTCGTGTTACTTTGACTGACGCTCAAGGGGTAAAAGAAACCAAATCGTTTACGGTTACTCTTGACGGTGGCCACGATCACGGCGGGCATCAGTAAGAATTAGATTTCGAGACAATTAACAATTAAACTAAGGGGCCTAGTCGGCCCCTTTTGTTTTTATAGCCTTTGTAAATTCACGCAGTCGTAGTCTTTTTCAGACATCCAGTTCATCCGATGAAGTCTTGTTCGGTTGGGAAGTTTAGTTGATGGCGAAAAGGTCACAAAAAAATCGAATTGATAACCGCCGTAGTTCGATTCCCAAGAAAATAGTTGGTTATAAAGATTTGTCGAATCATTTCCATAAATGTCGTTGCCAGATGTTTTTCCGTCTAAACTCATCGCACAAGTTTTTACTGCCGGATACTCTGGACGATGATAATTGGTCACATGTCCTTGAACCACGATTTCATCTTTCGGGTGTGAATCGCGATCCGTGCTAAACACTGGACGTGTGGTTAGATTGTAACAATGTCTTCCCACTGGATTTGCCTCGACGTAATCCACATAGAGGTAACATGTACGACCAGTTGGTTGTTCTCCGACTTGCTCTTCTCCCTGGTAGAGTCCAACTGTATTATCCGAAACCGTGGCCGCTTGGCTCACGGAAGCTCCGATAAGAATTGCGACCGATAAAATTATAGATTTCATTTATTCCTCCCTTTTTATACAAGAGGGATAATGTTGAATGCCTGATGTTGTCACTGCAACAACATGCTGCACTTGTCACAGCTTCAATTTGCTGCATCCACAAATTAAATTTTTCTTCTTAACATGTTTTTTTAGGGAGAATTATGACACTTCATTCTATGTACAAAGGTGCGCCGAAGATTTTGACAGCGGTATTTTTTGCTCTTGCGTTCTATTTTTTGGCAAGGACTCTTAATGGATACTCGCAAGATCAACAACACCTTATGATGCTTTCTGATCTAGCTTTATCTGTCGGGCTTTTTGCTGCCGCAATTCCTGCCTGCATCCTGTTAAATGAAATTGAATGCAGTACAGCGCTCTCAAAAATGAAGACCGTTGCAGTTTTCCTTTCACTTTTAACATTTGGAATTTCATGTTCGTTGATTTTTTCGAATGAAATTAAAGAATACGTCGGTTTTGAAAGTGTACCAGACAGATTCGCTTTTCTGTTTTTAAGTTTACTTTTTATTTCAATCCTGACTTCTCTGATCTATCTGATTCATTCGTTGCAAGGACTAAAAGCCGATCAAGTTTTTGAACGATGGCCGATCATTTTTCATTTTGCCGCTTGTGGAATTGGATTAAGTCTTGTTTTATTACTTGCGATGCAAACCTTAGGTGCAGGAATCCAAGCTGATGCGACAATCGTTCTTTCAGAATTTTTGCGACGGCTTGTTTTGGTTGGCGCTATCGGCCAGGCCTTCATCTTTTCATCAAGGACACTAGGCTCTTCAAAACATTATTCGATCATCTGTTTGGTTGGTTGTGTTTTTCTCCTGATGGGATTTCAAACTTCGACACTTAGAACAAGCGGCAGCGAAGTTTTGTATGTGTTTAATCAATTGAGCCAATTTACGGGAATTGGATTGATCTTGGTCGCTTCTGTAAATCTATTGTTCAAAGCATGGAATCAAAAAACCAATGAGTTTCTTAATCAAGGGCAATGGGTCGGTCACGGGGCATTTTTGATGGGTCTCGTTTTGACTCTGTTATCAAGTGGTCCTTTTGGTTTTTTGGCATTAAGCGGAATCACACAGAATTTTCAGTTTTTAGTTTTAACGGTGGCAGTTCCACTTTTAATTAAAAAAGCCTCTGAACAAGATTCTAAAAGTCCATCTCAAGCCGCTCTATTTTCAAATGCGCTGAATTGGTGTGGCTTTTTCGTTTGCTTGATTTCAATTGTTGTCATGAGTCCTTTCGGTGGAAGTTTTGTCGTTTCACAAAACCCAGATTTCAAGCCCATCTTGGGCATCATGATGAGCGGAATGTTTTTGCTAGTGCTTGGCTATTTCGTTTCGCTTTGGGATCGCATTCTTCACGAATGGATTTAGTCGTCGCAAACTGTTGCATGCAAAGCTTCGTTGCAGGCAACAGGCTGTTGCGCAATATCGTGTGGCATTCACAGATCAAAAAAGATCTACGATATATAGTGCATGGACTTCCCACTATTTCATCTCGATTTTTTAGGTAATAGACTTCTCATTGCACTGATCGCAACTTTGCACGTTGTGATATCCCATTCCTTGGCTGTAGGAGGCATGGCCCTTGTTGCCATGATGGAACGAAAAGGTCTTCGTGATTCAAGTTGGGATCAAATCGCTAAGAAGACACTTTTTGTATTCTTCGTCGTAACGACCACGGTCGGAGCCATGACTGGCGTAGGGATTTGGTTTTCAGCCTCACTCGTGAATCCGACTGCAATCGCAAGCCTGATCCGCGTTTTCTTCTGGGCCTGGTTTGTTGAGTGGCTTGTCTTCGTTACCGAAGTCGTTATGATTTTGTATTACTATTTAACCTGGGACAAATGGACAGGTGATCGCAAGCGGGCACACGTTCAGTTGGGTTTCAATCTAGCATTATTCTCTTGGATCACGATGGTTATCATCGTTGCGATCTTAGCTTTCATGATGGACCCGGGAAGTTGGCACCAAAGCAAAAATCTTTTATCTGGTTTTCTTAATCCGATCTATTTGCCTCAGCTCGCATTTAGAACGCCGCTTGCTATGGTTATGGCCGGAGGAGCCGCCTATTGGGTTCTCTGCTTCGTCAAAGTCGATGATGAGCTTCGCTCAAAGGCCACGGCATTCATTGGAAAGTGGATACTTGGTTGGCTGCCATTTCTTCTTTTGGGTTCGTGGATTTATTATCAAGTTATCCCCGAAGCGATGAAAGCGCATATGGGTGTTGCGATAACGACGCAGGAATATATCTCTTGGTACAAATCAACTTTGTACACCATTTTTGGTGCCGTCGGATCAGTCGCAGTGATTGCATTGTCGGCGATTACCTTTAAGAAACTTCCTAAGCTCGTAATGATTCTGCCATTTATTTTCTTAATTGGGCTCATGGGTATGTTTGAAAGATCCCGCGAGTTTATTCGTAAACCCTTTGCTATAGGCGGTTATCTCTATGCGAATGGGATTCGTAAAGACGATTATCCTCTCTTGCAAAAAGAAGGAATACTAGCTCACGCTCCCTATGTCTCGATTCGTGAGATTACGCCAGAGAACACCATTACTGCTGGCCGAGAGCTTTTCACTCTGACTTGCACACGTTGCCATACAGTGACCGGAGTGAACTCAGTAACAGATCGGTTCAAAGTTATGTATGGTGCAGAGAAATGGGAGCCTCAGAAAATCTCAGACTACATTGCGGTTATGCACCAAGCGCGAACCTTTATGCCGCCTTTTCCCGGAAATGAGAAAGAACGATTTGCTTTAGCCACTTACATAACGTCCCTGCAAAACAATCCAGAAAAGCTAGAAGGGGTTCAAAGTCATGGACTTGAGTTCAATGCGAAAGACGAATCGAAAGTTCCGGCATCAGTTCAAGAGGTTAACCAATGAAGACACCCATTCCGCACGATATTCCGCTACCGCTTCCGGCTGCTGAAGGATTCTTAAAAATTCTTTTGGTGGTTTCGTTTATAGCTCACATTCTTTTTGTGAATCTGATGGTCGGTGGCTCTCTGTTTACTTTGTATTATCAGTGGAAGGCTAAGCAAAAGAAGCTTTATGATGATCTCGCGCAATTTATCGCGCAAACAATCACGGTAAATAAAAGCATGGCGGTGGTTTTAGGTGTGGCACCGCTACTCTTGATCAACGTGCTTTACACAGTATGGTTTTATTCTTCGAACGCTCTAACTGGGATCGCGTGGATTTTGGTGATCCCACTTGTCGCAATTGCGTTCTTGCTGACTTATTTGCATAAGTACACTTGGGAAAAATGGCGCAATCAAAGAACTTTGCACATGTCGATCATGGGCGTGGCTGTACTGATTTTTCTTTTTATACCCCTGATCTTTCTAGCGAACGTCAATTTGATGCTGTTTCCAGATCGCTGGAGTGAAGCTAAAGGATTTTTTTCGACGTTACTTATTGGAAATGTATTTCCAAGATATTTCCATTTTTTGGCCGCTTCGATAGCGGTAACAGCCTTGTTTTTGGTTTGGATGCTGAAAACAAAGTGGACTGCAAGTTATAAAACACTGCTTGATCAGAGAGTTACTCTTGCTCGCGAGTTTTATAAAATTGCTCTAGGCATTTCACTCGCGCAGTTCTTCTTTGGTCCGTTGCTGTTATTTACTCTACCCAAAGTTGGTTTAAGTGGATCTCTGTACTTGGCGATTGGTTGTGGAGTTTTCTTTGCAGCTTTCGCAATGCACCTGATGGCGAAAGAGATCAAAACTTTAACGGATACTCAATTTGCTCAAAGAATTTTGCCAATTTCAATTCTGATGACGTTGACAGTTCTGTTTATGGCGTCAGGACGGCACTTGTACCGAGAAAATGCCCTTGCCAGTCACAAAGAAGCCGTTCGGCAGAAAACTGAAGCCTATCAGGCAAAGGTGAAAGAAGCGCAGCTTGCCGCTTCAGAGATCGAAGCTTTAGCCGGAGGTGGAAATCGCGGCCAAAAGCTTTTTCAATCGTGCGCTGGCTGCCATGCTAAAGACACACGACTTGTCGGTCCGCCATTGACGGAGATCGCTAAAATATACGAAGGCAATCCTGCTGGAATAGTAGCTTGGGCGAAGGCTCCGGGTAAGAAACGAGCCGATTACCCTCAAATGCCTCCGATGACTTTACCTGACGAGGATTTGAAGGCTATTGCGGAGTATATGCTGGGTAGTCATTAGGTTTCATACCAAGTTTAATCAAAATTCGAAGGAGTCAGAATCTGCGACGGCTTCTTCCGAATCCATATCTTTGTTGCCATGCTCTATTAGCCTGCGCTTGCCTGAGAACCTGAAGAACGTCTTGTTGCTGTGATTGTACTCGCTGTACTGCGATCTTATGACTTACAGTCTTAATCATATCATGTATGTGCAGTTGAAAGTCTTTGCTTCCTAGCTCTCCAAGACCCGAATGAATTTCGATAAACTTCTTTCTTTCAAATTTTGCGACAAAGGCCCAAATGTCGTCGCTAGAAGGAAGCAAAAGCCAAAGGGTATCTTCCTCGCCAAAATCAAAGAATACTGCTGAGTTAGGCCCTTGCCATTCTTCAAACAGCTTACAGTCATGAATCCAAAGTTTGTAGACCAATGGATCAGTTGAGTGTGGTCTTGTTTCCTCGTCTATAGCCTTCAGGAACTTAATTTTATCGCGTTGTCTTCGAGTACCATCAACTACCCAAACAATTTTCTTATAGAACTCGTTTCGAGCTTTTCGTTCTTCTGGATTTAGGAACGAGTGTTGAAATTCAAGAACCCAGTTTTTGTCAGTTTTTACGTCCGCTATGTGCTTCTCGCCATCGTCAGCTTCATGGACAATTTCTTGCCACTCTATCGGAAATTGAGACTTCCAGTTTCTGTGCCATTCTGTTTCATTTTCCCACCAGCGGTCACAAACGAAATTAGCCTTGTGTGCCCAATGCCAAATATTGGTTGTGCCGCACTTTGCTATAGTTGGGCGACCGCAGCCGATACAGCTGCCCATCAAACCCTTTTCAGGTTCTCGCCTGATGCCATCAACAAAAGATAGCTTCATGTTAAAATCTCCTTTTTTGATGTTAAAAAAGTTGTTACACCAATCTGGCATAAAATGCGTAACACATTCAAGGGGGTCATTTTCTGAAAAAAGCGCAACACGAACCAATTTTGCTTTTTCAAGATGGCCAACTCATCGGCTGGGGAAGCGGTGACGTCAAAAATGTATTAAAATCCGCCAACGAAGCCGTCATTAACGATGAAGTTAAGAAGCGAGAGAATCTAACTTGGAAAGAGCTTTCTGATATTATCGCCTACGAGTGGCTGGAAAAGTTTGTCGATACAGGCGTGACAGAAGAAATAGTAAAGGACTTGAACAAGAGAATTTCTTGGATTGAATATCGTCGTGCTCTAATGCACTCAAAAAAAGGACATCCATACTGGCGCGAAGTAGCTGATGCGAAAAGCCTGTCTCATCCTGATTTGAAGACAACCTATGTGATTTCGCATTTACTCGCAATTGGAGCTTTGGAGGGCCTGAAGAGGTGCAAGCTGAGCGATTGTCGAAAGTTCTTTATAGGCCCACCAAATAGAACTTGGTGCTCCAAGCCCTGCGGGTCTCTTTTTCGAGTAAGACAGAAGCGGAAAAAAGATAAATACTAGATCGACGGACTAACTATTACTATTGGCAGCGAAGAAATGCTGCTTTTTGGGATGATGTAAATGCCGGACGAAGCGCACGATACCCGTAAACTTGGATCATCAAAATTACCAGTTACTAGACAGCGCAATGATCTGCTTGGAAGTTTCGTTAATAGGTCAAATCCTGAAACGTTAGAAGAAAGGTCGTGATCTACTAAATAGATCAGATCTTTCGCTGATTCGGATGGTACAGCGCAATCGAGTTCTAAATTATCTCCATCCATCGAGAATTTTACCTGATTAAGAATCTGCGACTCATCAAATTTTATTTTCCATAGTTCTAAGGCTGATTCTTGATCGTCAATTACAACGACCTTTGAAGAAGAGCTAAATTTAAGCCTCGGCAAATACCATTCAGCTCGATCTACGATGGGAAGGCTGACGGTAACGGTGGTTCCAACATCCAAAGTCGATTCAACTCCGATGCGGCCACCCCAGGTTTCAATATTCTCCTTTGCATGAGAAAGACCGATCCCAGATCCGTTCGATTTCCCTTCAGAGAAGTGTTTCTGAAAAACTTTAGGTAAACTTTCAGGTTTAATTCCAATTCCGTTGTCAGATATAGAAATCGAAATTTCAGAAGCAAGATCTCGAATCCGTACAAAGATTTTTCCGGTTGAGTTCATCGCCTCAATCGAGTTGTTGACGATATTTCCCAAGATAGATCGCAGCTCGAATGGAATGTGCTTCACAAGTGCTGATGCGACAATGTCCTCCGTGTCGAAGATAAATTCGATGTTTTTTGGCGAAGCGGCGGTCAGCTCGCGTTTTGCCTGTTCAAGTGTGCTGTAAATGTCGGTGGAGTACACATCATCAAACCCATTATTTGGACGATCATCAAGTTTTGAAATTAGATCGCGGATTTGGCTGATAGTTAGCTCTAGCAGCTCGCGTTCTCGGGTCACACTTGCTGGCAGCTTACTTGGAATATGCGTTAAAGCCGCTAGCGGAGTTCTAAGATTGTGACGGACTTGTTGAGCTACCTCAGTTTTTGCAATTTTCTTTTCAATTTCTATATCACGATCAAATTGCTCCAATAGGCGACGCTTTAAAAAGCGTGTCTGGGGAATTGAGATCAAGTTCAAAATGAACCAAATTAAAATCGCATAGGGTACAAGTCGGAAACGTTCGTATTCAAATACAATTTCGTCGCTAGAATGAGTAGCTGTGCTGACCTCAACTTGAACGGTGACTTCATCTCGTAAAATTTTGTTCAGAAAACTTTCTTCTCTGAATATCTCCGCCTTCGGAGGGATGACAAAAGAACGGCCTGGCTCTGTTGATTTGTAGTGAATCGTCGTGAAGCTGGAAAGACGAGCTTGTTGCAGAATCAAACTGGCTTCTCGAAAGTCTCCAATTTTAACCATGCGGGAGAGGAATCGAGTATTTTCCTCTGCGACATTCTGTAAGTGAAGCGCATTGAATACGACCGCTAACCCTGCAAGAAATAAAAAGCACAAGCCAGATACAATGACCTGCTTTTGCTCGAAGGCTTTTATTCTTTGCTCAGGTGACTGGATTTTCATTCTAAACTCGCAATCTGATAGCGAGCTGTATGGATCGGTGCACCTTCAAAAATAGGTAACGAGGCCAAATCTAGCTCGATGGACCATAGTGAGGGAGATTTCATTTGATCTGCTTGAAATCCGTCATTCTCGGCAAATAACGATTCCAGTCTCTCGATAAACGCAGTCTTCAGGTGCCAAGGAAGCTCATTCAATTCAAGTTTTTCGTCTGAAGCTAACCATGCAAAACTGGGAAGTGCTTCAAAGAAAGAACGTCGTGCCGCATGATCTAAGGTTTCAGAAAGTGCGAAGCCCAAAGACGTTTTTTTTGAATCTGCCAAATGAATACGGCAAGCAATACCAAAAAGATTTTTCGGTGTATTCATTCTGTAAAAGCTGACTTCAGCCGTTGGGACTAGCATCTTTAATTTTTTTGCTTCAGGAAAATCCACGTTTGCGATGTGGAGTGAAGTGCCTTTTTTCAAGTGTTCGTTGAGAAAGAATCTTTCTAGGCATTCGTGTTTTGCGTGCTGAGATGGATCGTGTGATCCGGCGATAGCAAAACCGACGGAATCAAATCCTAGAGTCAGGCAAATTAACCGCTCAATAGCTTCGGCCACAGACTTTTCCAAAGCAATTTCTCTGCTTGAATCGACGCCTCTGCCATTCGCCTCGATGCCTTTCCAGCTAATCTTAGTCTCAAAGTCGAAGACGCCTGGAAAGATTTTTGATGGCCAGTTGAACTCTCGAAATCGAGCGTTCAACTCAGTCCGTTTAGAATAAAGCCACGAGGCTAGCGGAGTGTGATTCGCCATAATTGATTATTCGCATAAAGATCTGAAAGTTCGATCTTCCAAGGTTTTCGAGCCAGTGCTGCATACGGAGAGGCAATCAACGGAACGATGGCTGGTTCTGCAAGAGCTTGGTAGTGCAGCTCTTTCAGTTTATTGATACGTGAGCCTTTGTCGTCGGTCGCCATATAATCAGCAAGCCATTTAGATCGCTGTTCTTTTGACAGCCCCAGTAGACCAGCATTGAGAGAATAAGAAATCAGACTGATGTCTTCCATGAAACCTGTATCAGTAGAGGCGATCCAGGCATGAGGAACATCGTCTGGCCTATCATACTTTTTGAAATCAGGAACGTTTGTCTCCTTGTAACACTCGGCCTGCGGCAAAGCAGCCGCGATAGGATTGGCCCACTCTTCATAACCAGTTCTTTTGATTATCCCGATTTTGAAGTGTTTCTTTGGTTCTGCTTTCTTCAACTCGCGCATTGATTCTAATTTTTCTCGTTGTGCTTGAGTTAGACCGCCCTCGCCAAGACTAGGAAAAAACTCAGCTCGTTGCTCAAATCCAGGAATTTCTGCGTAGATTGAGGAGAATACGGTTTTCATCTTGTCGCCAATATAACGACGTTCATCAGAAGACAGCTCCTTGCGTCCTCGTTCTGTGAAAACAATGAATAGGCTACGGATTTTCATCGTAACATGGCTTTCAAAGTCTGGATGCTTCTGGGCAAAGCGAATAATCTTGTCCGCCTTCGACGCATCAATTGTCGTTAAGTGGTCAACACGACCTTCCTCTAAATCTTTCAAGCTACTTTCAGGCTTCGTGGTATCGGTAGGTACAAAGACAATTTTTTCCGCCACGTCCTTTGATGCAAAATAGTGATGCGGGTTTAGCTTCAGCGTAGCCTCTCCCGATTCATCTTCTTTCTCTAACCAATAAGGTCCGCTGGTCTCAGAAAAATCGACGATCTTCAAAGTCTTCGGATCAACGCTTGATCTGGGAATGACGGCAAAATCAATGGCTCCAAGCATCGGCATCAAAAAAGACTTTCGACCTTTGGCATTCAGGTAAACACTGTCTTGGTCTTTTCTAATCCCAGGACAGTCATCTTCTACGGTTTTCAAGTTTACCCCTGGGCAAACTATGTCCTTGAAGTTGCCGTGAGTATTTCCCGAAAGAACCAACAATCGCTTCAAGGAAAACACAACATCATCTGGTGTGATCTGTTTTCCTGAAGCTGTCTTTAATGTTTTTCTAATCGTCAGTTTTAGTTCGTCACCAATCCAATCCATTTTTTCAGCCACGCCGGATTCGATAGATCCATCTTTTGAGATCTCTACAAGTGGCGAGAATACATTCTCTAAAAAAATGTATTCGTGATCGAGATTGATATTTGTTGGCTCATACGCTGCTGCTTTCAGCTTGACTGGAAATGCAACTCGTAAAGTCCTCTCTTTGTTTGTCGATTTCATAAAAACTGCTCCCGCTGCAAAAAACGCAAGGCCAACAACTAGAACGATCTTAAAGTTAACCTTCTTCATATAGACTACTTTGTAATCCCGCCGCTGGCACCTACGCATATAGTCGTTGGATGTGCGCCACCGGATTGAATATGACCTTCGGCTTCAAGAATGCTCAGAATATCTTGGTCGAACTCAACACACTGATTCTGATTGATCGTTAGCGTTTTTGTTTCACCCAAAATTTTGATGGCCCACGCGATCTGCGCTTTTTGAAGTGGTGTTAACTTCCTGGCCTGCTCAGCATCGGCAAACGCAATGATATTAACGCCGACCAATGCTGCTGCAACGATTAAGATTGTCTTTTTCATACTTCTACCCCCTCGGTAAGTTGTTTGAATTCAATATCGTATTTCTTCATTTTTTCTCGGACAGTGCTGCGACTGATATTTAAAATCCGTGCCGCCGCCGAAATAGATCCGCCTCGCTCAAGAGCCTTCAAAACCAGATTTTTTTCTGAAGACATTTGTGTGAATTTTAGTGCCTCTAAATCGGCGGGCTTTTGTTTCGTGCTACTCAGATCACTGCGACCCTTTAATAGGCTGGCGTCCAAATTCTTTTCTGAAGACATATTCGCAAGAAAACGTATGCAATGCTCAAGCTCACGAACGTTTCCAGGCCACTTCATTTTTTGAAGTTCTTCGGCTGCACTTGCGAGCAATACTTTCTGCTCTCCAGACTCCTGATTGATTTTCTCTAAGAACGAGTACGCTAAAACTGGAATATCTTCTGGGCGATCACGAAGTGGTTTAATGTTGATAGGCAGAACATTGAGTCGAAAGAAGAGATCTTCGCGAAAGCTTTTTTCTGCGATGAGTGACTCAAGATCCGCGTTGGTTGCTGAGATCAATCTGAAATCAACCTTTCGACTTGTAACCGCGCCAACTGGAGTAATCGTCTTTTCCTGTAAGACCCTAAGAAGAGTTGCTTGCAGATGTTTTGGCATTTCTCCGATTTCATCTAGAAATATCGTTCCACCGTCCGCAGCTTCAAAGTGTCCGATGCGTGGGCGTATTGCTCCCGTGAAGGCTCCTTTTTCATGGCCGAATAGTTCGCTCTCAATCAAGTTTTCTGGAATGGCAGCACAGTTAACAGCTACAAAAGGTTTTGTTTTTCTAGCTGAATTTTGATGGATGCCTCTAGCGACACGTTCTTTCCCAGTGCCATTTTCGCCTCGTATGAGTACAGAATCAGAGGAAGGAGCAAATTTTAAAGTTAGCCTTGCTACTTCGGCCATAGCCTCGGATACGCCGACCATCCCAACGGATGCGATTAGTTTCTGTTTCTCATTATGAGGAGCGATAACGACAGGCTTGGTGCGTCTCTCGATTTCGCGACAAGCCCGATGAAGTATCCCAAGGAATTTGGCTTCGCCGACGTCTTTGCCGACGAAGAAAACAGCTCCCGATTCCAAAGATTCGTTATGGGCTTCAATTGAGTCATCGCCAGATAAAGCTAAGATCGTAATATTTGGATCTAACTCCCGAATTTTTTGAATCGTTTGTGGTCCCTTCATATCTGGCATGTGGTAATCAACCAATGCGAGTGAAAAGGGAAAAACATGCTGGCGGATGAGGGCAATGCCTTCATCGCCGCTTTCGACTGCACGAACGAAAAAGCCTTCATCTTCAAGGAAGTCTGTTTTTGAACGACGATACGCAATGTTATCGTCTATTAAGAGTATGCTATGCTTCACCCAAGTACCCCCGATATGCGGTAGTACAAGTTTGGTGCCTAGCAGTTTACTTAACTTAATGTTTTCTTATTTAATATAGACGATCTGATCCCAGATGGGCTGCCATTTGGAGCTTATGTCATATATTAAGTTCATGGTCGTTTTGCTACCAGTCTTAGTTTTAAGACTAAGTTCTTAGAATTTGGAGGGTTTTCCAGAAACAGAGGTGGCGGATGTCCGCCAGGGGCTAGGCAAATACGATGTGGCTCACGCATTTCAAAGCTTAGTCCTCGAATAAATCTCGTGGTTTAGCACTCAGAGCCTTCGCGATCTTTGCGACCACATCTAGTCCGACACTCGGACAGTTCTTGCCTTCAAGCTGCTGGATATAGCGAACGCTTACGTCCATCTTTTCGGCTAATTCTTCTTGGGAAAAATCATTTTTGACTCTTAACCGCTTCATGTTTTTAGAAAATGTTTTTCTGACAGCTTTCAATAACCCTCCACCCGAACTGATCGGTTCGGCGAACTGATCTGTTCGGGTATTGATTCTGAGGGTTTATGCGCCGGCTAAACACGAATTGATCGCTTCGTGTTTTGTTGAAAAAAGCAAGTAAATACGATTATATATAAAATATCGAAAATGGTTTAATGGCACGATGCCGTGACTGGAGAGGGCATGAACCAACAAAACGAGATTCTTATTGCAGACTTTCAGTTCCAATCAATTCGCCAGTATATGCTTCCCTTATACTGGGAGCTTCGACACGCTGAGAATCGGTCCGACGAAGACAAAAAGACGAGTATCAGTAAGACGTATCGAGAGTTCTTTGGGCGGCTTCGTAAGTTCCGATATATTACGGTCAAAGAAATGGCCGAGGCCCTAAAGGTTTCTGTCAGCGAAATAGAGTCTTTCGAGGCTGGAACTGAGAAGTCTGAAAAGCTTCAGTACGCATACTGCGAAAAGTGTCATGGATGGTTTGAGCTAGCGTATCTTGAACGGCGAATTAAAGAGTGTCTTCATCCTAACATTCGGGATGCAAATAAACACGCGGCGAAACACGTTTGGAAAAGGTATGGGGTTCTTCTTCCTGATGTGGATTTTGCACGTCTTAACTCTGCTCCTGGAGATGTCATCGCAATCCGCCCAAAAACAAATCAGGAAAGTTAGCTGCTTCTCGCGCTACTTGGATTTTCCAAACGGAAAAAAGAAAAGTGGCTGAGGTTGATTTTTGGGTTTTATGCTTTTTTTGTATCGTCGTGGGCTTTTAAGTCTGTAACCGTAGCAATCGTCATCTTCAAAATATTTGCAATCAACGATCTCTACTGACCCAACGACAACACCTGTCGGGAGATCACCTGGGTTAAGTTTCATTTTCTTCCAATACTCCTCGTGACCATGACCTAGCGAAGCATAGAGATACACGCGACCTCGAATCTTTGTCGGTCTACTTCGATATTCGTATTTCTTTACGCCACGAAGAATATCTTCAACGTATGGCTGCCTTATGCTGATTGCTCGTCCTGTGGGAACATCTAGCTGTGTGCTTTTTTTCTTAGAAGACATCAAAATTTTTTCCGTTTTGTTCTTATCGCTGCAAGAAGATCTATCTCATTTAACTCAGAGTCAGCTTCACCAGCCCAGCCTTTTTGCATGAATCCGTCTCTGCTTTCATTCAGATAGACTAGGAAATATCCAGCGGCCATTTGTCCAATCGTGTTCTTGCGAATGGTATCGGGCATGTCGAGTAAGTGACGGCCTTTAAACTCTATGAACACATAGTGTTCCGAGGAAAAAATGATGAAATCAGGGTAATGACCTCTAAATAGTTTTACGTCGGAAGTTTCGTTGCGAACCCAATGGAAGTTGTTTCGCTCGCAAAACTCATCTACGAAATGCGCAAACTCTCTCTCTTCGTTGTTGAGTTGAATTTTCGGATAGAGGCTTCGCTTGAATTGTGTTGGTAAAGGCTGTGCGATCACAAGTTTGTGAGGCGGCCACTCGTAAGCTCGAAATACGAAATCGAGAGTCTCCGCAATTTTCCTTATGGCCGTCGATTCTCTAATTTTAACTGCCATCTCTTTGATGTAAGGAGAAATCGCTGCAAGCCCACCAAGAGGCTTCATGTTGATCTGGAACATCACAGCGACAATATTTGAGTAGTTTCGAGGTAAGTGTTTGCAGAGAGAGTCGATCAAGAGCTTTTTAGTTTGCTCAATATTCCATTCTGATTGAACGGTTTCAGCAGGAGATCTTGAGACAGCACCCTCAATTAGAGTTAGCTTTCCGCTAGATACCGTAGGACCCGTTCTTTCGCAGTCTTTACGAATCGTATCCAAAATTGCACAAATCATCTCGGTTACTGGTATGAGATCACGATCCTCTGGGTCTTTATCAAGTTCATCAACGAAAGAGATAACTTCTGGTGGCGTAATATCAGTTCGTCTTTCTACCTGAATCACTTCACGCGGTGGAGGAAGCTCGATCACTCCGTCACCTGTAAAATTGCGGCAGGACTCTTCAATCGCGTGCTTTCCAGAAATGTAAACATAAGCAGAGTTGAACATATCGAAGCGTTCATCAAAGGGCTCGCACTTTGGCAGGCGAATGACTCGCCCCAAAAGTTGAATACCTTTGGCAACGCTTACTGAATCCTTAGTTGACAGCAAAACATAGGCTTCGGGACAATTCCATCCACGTTCAACCATCATGTCGCCTATGATAAATCGAACGTCATTCAGATCTTCAACTTCTTCAAGTCCACGAGAGTTTTGGGTATGGACAATGACCTGCTTATTGAACTCTTCGTTCGACAAACCTAACTCTTTCTTAAGTTCAACCGCGACATTTTCGCATTCTCTCGCGGGTGCTTGAATGAGCATTTTTGGAACGAAGAATCGGTCGATGAGTTTTAGATTCTCGGCCATTTTTTCTAGCCAAGCTCTTTGTTGAATAGCTCTTCTCATCATTTCCATTCGATTGACTTCGTCCGACGCCTGATACTCAATGCTTTGAATCAGCATTCCTGATTCAATTACTTCTTTGTAGGTCACTCTTTGAAATTCATATTCATCAGTTTTTTTCTTGAAAGAGCCAGTGAAACCAAGCTCTAAAACAGGGGATAGAGCTTCTTTGAGTCTCCCCATATTGTCACCACTCATGCCTTCATCGGCCTCATCAACAACAAAGACTATTGGCCTATTTAGATCACTCTGTCGCTTGTGCCATTGCTTCAGCCAGTTCAATGCTTTTGCCGAAACTCCCTTTTGAACATTGAAAAGGAGAACGCGCCCACCGAAAGACTGAATATCCTGTTCTATGTTGTAAACAGTCGTAATATACGCGCCCAATGCGTCTACGATCTCGTTTTCGGTTTGAACTAAAATTTGCTTGTTATGTGTCAACCAAACGAATGAAGGCTCTTGAGGAAGTCTTAAACCAACCTCGATAACTGAAGCCATCATAAATGTTTTGCCGCTACCAGTTGGTGAAACTGTGATTTGTCGTCCCAGTGCTTTTTTGTGATCTGAGACAACTTCTTTAATTAAATCGACATTTCCATCAACAACACGTTTTTGGTATCCTTCTTTAAGTCGTGAATAGAGAGATGACATTTGTACACCTCTCTTAAGCAGCCATAGCTTCTAAAACTTCGTTCCACTCTTTTACGAGTTCATCAGGAACGCCTACTGTAGATAGAGTTTTACAATGAGTGCCGGAAAGCACTGATTTATCAACTCCTAGCCAAGGCTCTTCAGTGTCTCCGTGTAGCGTGTAGATGAGTACAGATTTAGCTTTAACTTTTTTGATCGTTTGTTTGATGGCCGCAAGTTCTTCCACGAAAAAATTTTTGCTCTTTCGTGCTGTTGGAACGGTTATGGCGACGAGTTGATCCTTACTTTTATCAATGCCGACGATATTCATTCCTTCTGCAAGGACTGATTCGCTTTCATCTAAGAAATGATAGCTTGATAAGAAGTCATAGCTATGTTGGTTGAACTTCTTGAGAAGTTCTCTGCCACCAACGGGTACCGTTTCAACTTCGTATGTAGAAAAATCATTTGATGGATCGGCGTGCTTCATTCGGGGCACTAGAACTTTGTGAAATGTAGAACCCATTTCTTCAACTAAAATCCAAGATCTCTTGCCACCATCTTCTTTGTTTAGATCTACCACTGCGTGTGCTGTTGCCCCCGATCCTCCAAAGAAATCCAGTACTCGCGCATTCTTTTCTGGATAGAAGCTCAGAATGGTTTTTAGAAGGCTAATAGGCTTTGGTGTCGTGAATGTCACTCCCGACGGCAATGAATCCTTCCCATCGCTACCATCAAAAATCATTGTTAGAGGTCGCTGAAACATCTGTTCGTCAAGATAGCGAATGATCTTCGGAACTACTGAATGGTCATGGCCGAAATAAATTTTTCCTTCAGAAACTAAGCGATCAAGAGTTTCTTCCGTCCATTTCCAACCATTTTTCGGAACGGGACATGGTTTTTTTGTTTTTGGATGCGCAAGGGCCTTTCGGCAGCGTTTTCCTTTTGGGTCATCCTGCGCGCAAGAATTATCAGCATGAAATAGACGATAATTCGTGGGATGGATTTCTGAGTAGGCTGCTTCGCCTGGCTTTAAAAGCCCTTTTGCTTTCATTTCAGAAATCCATTTTTTGAACTGCTTCTGCGCTTCTTCAAATGAAAATTGCTCTAGCAATTCTTTTGATTTCTTAATCATCAATTCTGCATAAGGCTTCTTTTGCTGCAACGATGGTGCTTTAGTTTTATCTTTTGCGTAGCAGATGATGTACTCGTGGCTTGCCGAAACATGAGAGCCGGCAGCTCCTCTACCTTTGTTCCAAATGAACGTGCCAATATCGTTTTCTTCACCAAAGATCTGATTCATTAGGATTTTTAAGCGCGCATATTCACCATCACAGATATTAATGAAAATTACGCCTTGTTCAGACAAAAGTTGTCGCGCGATTTTTAAACGTGGCTCCATAAAGTCTAGAAACTTTCCGTGATCGCCTGCCCAGTCTCTTTCTTTTTCTGATTTGCCTTTCCACACATTCTGATAACCTTGATTCCCTCCAACGTTGTATGGAGGATCTATCGCAATCACATCAACTTTGAATTTTTCTTTTGCAGTCCCAAAGCCAGCTTTTAAAGCTGCAAGCGCAGCCAAGTTATCGCCGTGAATTGCCATATTCTCACTACTTTTTCTTCCACCATTTCGACGAATTAAACTTACGTTTTCGCGTCCTTTTACGAATTCAATTAAGCTTTCTCGTGGCTTAAATTCTAAGACCGTTGCTCCCATTTTTGCTCCATCCTTGCGGCATATTGCGCGGTTTTGATGTCCCACACCCCTCCGAAGAGTCTGAAAATTGGAGTGGACACACAGTTCCATCGGATCGAACTGAGAAAACCTGTAGATCTAGTTCTACTAGATGGAACTATATGGCATCTAACTAGGCATAGGTCCTCCCCATAGAATTAAAAGTCAGGGGAAGACTATATGGACTTAGGGAAGAGGTTGGCGAAAAATGTTAAAGCCATTAGGTTAGGAAGAGGATTGTCACAGCAAGACCTTGCAGATCGAACGGGACTGACCGTCAGGTACATCTCTCGCTTGGAGAATACGGCACCAAACCTTACGCTTGAAGTGATTGAGAAGCTCACAAAGGGTCTTGGATGTTCACCGAATGACCTTCTGAGTAGCGATGACGACGTGTCGATGAAGGGCACCAAGGAAATGCTGGACCAAACAATTCGATTTCTTCAAGGGCTTCGCAGCCGAATTTGATTTTTCGCTAGACTGCTCAATTACAAATTAACTATGGCGATGTTGATCGCCACTGGCGACATATCGCCATCCCCCTCCATCATTCTAACTACTCAAATTGATTTTGAAATCACCTAACAAGGGTGGCGAGCTTCCGCCACCCTTGTTTCGTTCTACCGTAATGCACTCATTTTCACTTCCTTATTCGATTCAATACCTTAACTAACTTGGCTTCTCATTAAGGCAACGAGCCACTCCTTTTGCTTTTACATCTCCTCGAAAGTCGCGATCAGCGCGGCTCACAACTCAAACAAAGGAGGTGCATTTATGAATGCAAATCAAAACCAAAAACAATCTAAGCAGGATACCAATCTTAACTTGGCTCTTATACCACTGGAAAAGGCTGAACAGCCTTCGCTCTGGCAGAGATTGAAAATGGCATTCGCCACATCGGACGAATTGGATTTTCAGAGCTGGCAACGACTTGAATCTAAACGAGTCAGACCAAGTTCCTCTGAGCAATGGAGGAACAACTAATGTCGCGAACACTTAAAGACAAAAAGCCAATCTATCGACGCGATGATGAGCCTTTGTATCAGACTCGTGAAGAACCTGCGATGAAGCGTCGTTTTCTGAACTTTAGAAAATCAGGTCCTCCGCTTGATGGAGAAGAGTGTCCTGAGTGTGGAGGCCTCACTGATTTTCAGAGCGGCTATCTCACTTGCTCAGAATGCGGTTGGACTGAAGATGTCGTCGAGATGTGCGACATGGAAAGGTTCGCAGTATGAGTAACTCATCAGACTTTCCATTCAGCAATGTTGTGCCAATTCGCAAAACGGATCGTTTTGGTGTTTACACAGGTGAAGTTACATCTAGTGGCGAGATCATTGAGGGCGAAAGTGTCGGAATCGCTTTCATGAAAAATGGAAGCAAAAAGTTTCGACTGAAACTTTTTGTTTTTCCTAACAACAGCTACTTCGTCGTTCCGGACGACAAAGACGACACCAAATACACCGTTCTAAGTCTTGAGGAGTACCAACTTCCTACTGGTCAAATGCGTTCTCACTGGAATCGAATTGGCGAAGGAAAACTCGCAGGAAGCTTCATCGCGCTTCGAGTGCAGCTACTGCCTGAACCTATCTTTCTTTGTCTGTTTCCAGACAAGAACATCGCTGGGGAGGACTCAATTGCATCTTAATCAATCTAAAAAAGGAGGTGAAAATATGAATCGAAAACAATTCTTTCTCTACGCTGTGCTGACAGCGCTGATCTTTATCGTTCCTGAGATTGGACTTGCCAGCGTTGAATCCTCTCTCATGGGGATTCAGACAAAGCTCACGCGAGTTATTCTCCCATCGCTTTCGATCTGTGCCATTGCCTGGGCTGCATTTTCAATGATGTCTGGCAATGACAAATCGAAGACACATCTTTGGTACGCGATCATCGCGACAATCGTAGGATTCGGTGCGGAGGCTATCGTCAACTTCATTTCGCAGACGGTGCGATAATGAATGACGAATCAATTCTAACTTCGACAGTGCCTCGCACTCTCGAAACAAAAAACAAAATTCTGGGACTCGAACTTTCAGACGTTCTTGTCCTTCTTCTCAATCTTTCGGCTCAAAACCTAATTTTTGGCTCGACGAGTTTCAAAATTCCAATGGTGTTCGGAACAAGCTTGTTGCTTGGACTTACTCTTTTCTTTTTCAAAAGAGGAAAACCCGATCAGTATCTTCAACACTTCTTCGAGCATTTCATTTCACCAACGGTTTTTGCGGCCAACACGATTGATAGGCAGTACCGCAGATTTAAAAAAGGAGGTGAACAATGATCGAAGCCGCATTGTGCGAACAACTTCCATTTTGGGAGTTTGAACAGCATCCAATTCCACACGCCATTTTATCGGACGGCTCAGTCTCGACTGGCATCGAGCTATTGCCGCTAGATATTGAGTGTTTCGATGAATCTCGAATCAATCAACTCACATTAGGACTTCGAGCATTTACTAATTCTCTGCCAGAGGGAACCACAGCTCAGTTCTTGGTGAAAGTCGAATCTGATGTCGAGGAGGCCCTTAAGAAGCACTGCAAATTGGTATCAACAGAAAATGAGTTCTTAAAACGTCTTGATGAAAAGCGATCACAACACTTGCTCGATCAGATTCAAGCCGAATCTATCTTTCGACCACGACTGTTCTTTTTCTTAAGAACGTCTGGTGTTCAAAAACCCAAAGCGTTTTCTTTCGGTCAAACAAAGAAGTTTTCGTTAGAATTTGAAAAAAACTATGAGGATCAGGTTCAGACTCTCGGACAAGCCATTGAGAGTGCTACTGGTATTCTCTCTTCCCTTGGTTTTTCAACAAGTCGTTGCGAGCGAGATGACCTTGTTCAAATCCTTTACAGCTACTTCAACCCCAAACGCTCTCAAGACATCGCGCAACCGACTATCTCGCCGCGACTGACAGATCTGGACGACATCTCCCCAAGGGCTCAGGTTGTGTTCGGTGATCTCATTCTTGATCGCGAAGATTTTATTTTAGATCAGCGTCGAACACGAGTTGTAACCCTCAAAACTCTTCCTGAGATGACCTTCGGTGGGATGATGAGTTCATTTCTGGCTTTGCCATTCAAATACGAGCTGATTTTTTCATTCCGAATCCAAGACCAGGCTAAAGAGATGAAGGCTCTTGAAAGCAAACGTCGCATGGCGCATTCGCTTTCAAGTACAGCCAGCAACCGAGTTTCAGATTTGGAGAGCGAATCTCGACTTTCGCAGACGACGGATCTGATTCGCGAACTTATCGAAACAGGTCAGCGTATTTATCAAGCCGAAATGGTTTTGGTTCTTCGTGAATCGGCAACTATCGAAGGCGAAAAGAAATTGAATCTACGAACCAAAGAAGTTTTGTCTCGTTTTAAAACTTTGAGTGGATCTGAGGGAATTCAAGAGACTGTTGGAGCTTGGAAGACATTCAAATCAGATTTGCCGCTCGCTCCTCTGAACCTTGTGCGCGCAAAGGCTATGAAGACAAATAATTTGGTCGATTTCCTTCCTCTATATGGAGCGGCTACCGGAGATGAGAATCCTGTTTGTCTGACGAAAACACGTCTCGGGACACTTTACTCCTACGATCCGTATTCAAGCCGTTTGTCAAATTTCAACATTTTAACCACGGGGTCCAGTGGCTCAGGAAAAAGTTTTGCCAACAACTTCTTGATGCTTCAGCAGATAGCTCGCGGCAGCAGGCTTTATGTGATCGACATCGGCGGATCTTACAAAAAGATGACCGAAGTTCTTGGTGGTCAATACTTCGAGATCAATCTTTCTGGGAAGTACGTCATCAATCCATTTGAGCTTCTGAATCCAGCAGAGCCGCCAAGTGGAGATCGGCTTAAAGGATTCGTAAGCATCATCGAGCAGATGGTCGTAGATCACGGCGAAAAGTTGAACCGATTTGATCGAGTTCAGCTTGAAGCAGCTTTAACGACAGTTTTTGAAAAAGCTCGAAGTGAGGCAACACCTCGGTCGCCTTTACTGACAGATTTGGCTCGGCATTGCCTGAACGATTCTGAAGACTCTTTGCGAAGAATTGGAAAACTTCTTTTTCCTTGGGTTGGAAAAACGCCTTACGGAAAATTGCTCGATGGTGACGGAAAAATTGCGGTCGATAAATCTGTAGTAGCCTTCGATCTAAAAGGACTTTCTCAGTATCCAGATCTTCAATCGGTGATGATCCTAATTTTGACAAATTTCATCTTGGAGCAAGTCGAAACGGATCGCACAGTTCCGAAGCGCGTGCTTCTCGATGAGGCGTGGGAACTTTTGAAGAGTCCAGCCGCGAGTTCCTTCATGGAGTACGCCGCGAGAACTTTTCGTAAAACCGGAAGTGGGATCACGTTCATCACCCAAGGTGTGGAAGAGATCATCGCAAGTGGTATGGGTCCAGCGATTTTGAACAATACGGCTACAAAGCTAGTGATGCTTCAAAAGGGAGACACGAACGTACTTCGAGAGGCGTTAAAACTTAACTCTCAAGAACTTCGCCTGATTCAAAGTCTTGAACAACGGAAAGGACAATTCAGCGAAGGCTTTCTGATGGAGGGAGAAAGCCGTCAAATCATCCGCATTGAGCCATCACCGCTCGAATACTGGATCTCGACGTCAGATGCGCGTGACAATCAGTTTCTGAATCAACTGCGGGAAGAAGGTCATTCTCTCGAATCAGCTTTAATGAAGGCAGCGGAGATTGCGCCGTTCGGTGTTTCTTCTATGAAGGCGGTGGCCGCATGAAGAACAAAATCATTGGACTACTACTGTGCGCAGTATTGATGTTTTCCCCAAGATCCGCGAAAGCGGATCTTTTTGGAGGAGATGGCGTGCCAAGAAACGCACGAGTGTAGGTGGTTGAAATGTACCACCCTCAGAAATTAGCCATTTATCTGAGTAGCTACCATGACGGTGTAGGCCGTGAGGCGGGGAAAACCCCTTCTACACCGAAGCTCATGGGACAATGGAGTGCCGAGGGGCTGCTGGAGTCAGCAATGATTCCAGTTTGTCCATCCCTGTCGGGGGCACCCGCAAGTATGCAGGCAGTAACGAAAGTGAATCGCAGATGCAGCGTCGTAACCAAAGCCAACGATCGCACAGGGTTTGTTGGTATTGGAGAGGTCGAGCCCATCGTCTCCGGGCGAAGACTAACATCAGTGTGGAAGAAATGGTTATTTGCACACGCTGACTCTTCCGGCGTCAAGGCGAGCAGCATGCATACATACACACGTGCGCAAACTTGGGAGACCTCTATGGGTCTGGGTATCACAGAAATGCGATACTTGGAAGGCCAACGTATAAGCACTCAGTGCGAAATCGAAGGTAACGCCCACTTAGAGGTGTCGGATGAGGCCGTAGTAGTGACGATGGTGAAGACAACACAACTTCACCGGAGCGAAGGGCCTCTGCTTTTGAGAATGTTTCCTTACAGAAAGGGGGATGCATGATTGTTGATAAAACTAAAAACGTGCGTGAGCAAAAGCTCACCAAGTCCCGCCTGCTGCAAAGGAAACTCTATTGTGCGGCCAAGGCGGACCCGAAACGTCGCTTTGGTATTCTGTTCGATAAGGTTCATTCAATGATGATCCTTGAAACGGCTTGGAAAATGATTCGGGCTAATCGAGGAGCATCGGGAGTGGACCGCCAGAGCTTCGAAGACATCGAAACGTATGGTGTCGAAAAGTTCTTACAAGAACTCCAATTGGAGCTGCAATCGGGAAAATATCATCCACGTCCAGTCAGGCGTGTGATGATCCCGAAAGCCAATGGCAAGTTGCGCCCACTGGGGATCCCCACGATCAAAGATCGTGTGGCCCAGATGGCTGTCAAACTTGTCGTTGAGCCGCTCTTTGAGGCGGACTTTCAAGAATTTTCGTATGGGTTCCGTCCCCAACGGAGCGCCCACCACGCAATCAAAGAAGTACGCAAGTACATCAACTTTGGTTGTGAACATGTCATCGAAGTGGATCTAAAATCCTTCTTTGACAACATCCCGCAGGACAAGTTGATGGATTTAGTCGCGCGCAGGGTCTCCGACCCACGCGTGCTGAAGATCATCAAATCTTGGCTCACTGCCGGTGTTGCAACAGAAGCCGGAATCACTCGCTCAGTGATCGGGACTCCGCAGGGAGGAGTGATCTCGCCGTTACTGGCGAATATTTTCCTGAACGTCTTGGACACCGAATGGAGAAAGCGGGAGTATGACCATCGCAAACGCGATGCTCACCTCGTCAGATACGCTGATGACATGGTCATCGCGTGTAAATGGCGGCCCGAGTTCTACTTCGCCAGACTTCAGGAGATACTCACTTCTCTTGGGGTGGAGATCAATACGGAGAAAACCCGTATTGTACACGCGAGCGAGGGATTTGACTTTCTTGGCATTCATTTCAAGTTGGCTCCGTCATACGCGGGCAAAATGAATTGCTACTATTGGCCTTCACATAAAGCGGTCACGAACTTTAAGAAGCAGATTGGTCAAATGGTGAATAACCGTGCGACTGTTCGCTTTGAAAAGATCATCGAGGCCGTTAATCCAACTATTCGCGGTTGGGGTCAGTACTTTGCAATTACAAATGCTGGAAAGACCATGTGGGACTTAGATCGTTTTATCTGGTCGCGGTTCAACCGCATTATCAAGCGAAGCAGAAAACTAAGAGGAGTTCAGCGAGGCATTGTGAGTGCCAAAGTTTTGTACGAGCAATATGGCCTTGTTGATCTCTATGGCATGACAAAGGAGAAATCGAATGCCGCACAATGAATCTCAATCGGTAAGCCGGATGAAGGAAAACTTCACGTCCGGTTTGACGGGAAGAGGCTGGAAACCTACCTACGATTTGGTTAATAAGTCACTCCGCAATCGAAAGAGCGGAGCAACAGGATACCAAGTCTACGAGGCAAGGCACCAGTCTTTTACCCTACTCGCGGTTCTCGTGCAAATCCTTGCGCAGGCGATTCAGACCGTTGCAACACTTCAAAGCGTTCTTGAGAACGGCAAAGACTCCCTGAACCTAATGCGTGATCTTAACGCCGGAATCAGGAGCGGGATTGATGTCATTCGTATCATCAATCCTAACTTTAACCCTGGAGTTTATGGCGATCTCAAGGACGCAGATCGTGTCCTGGCCGCCCTTCAAGATGTCTACGGAGTTGTTCCAAAAGGCATGGACGAAGACTTAATGCGCTCACAAGATCAAAGTGTCGCTGAAGTAATTGCGATGAATCGCAATCTTTACGACTACGCCGATCAAGTGGACCGAGAGCGTGACAAGATTATTTATCACGCTCAAGTCGTTAGTCCTCAAGGAGCCGGGAAACTTCAAAATCAAGCACTCGGAGTTTTGATCGGTGTCACCACGCAACTTCTGCGCACTCAAAGCCAGATGCTCAAGATCATGGCCCAAAACATGGCCTACGATACGCGAAAAGAAAAGCTTTCGACTCAGAACTTTCAGGAGAACTATCAGGGACTCTCAAAGGGTTTTGATAGTCTTCCTAAAGAGACAAAACTTCCGCGTCTCAATAGCTCGGGAGGTGGCAAATGATGCCAAACCTCGAAGTGCTAGGAACTCTTGTGCGAGATCTTTATCAAGGGTTGAGTCAGCTTTTCTATTTGATGTTGCCAGTCGCAATTTTGTTCTCGGTGATCTTTGGATTTCTACGTTCAGGAGATCCGAACTATCCAGATATTTTGAAGAGAGCCTTCGTTGCTGCTCTACTTATCGTTTCATTTCCTGAAGTTTCCAACTTCATTTTGGATGTTTGCGATGGGATTGCATCGAAGATTGACGATATGTCAGGACTTGAAGCCTTCATGAAGATAGCTCAAGACAAATCTCTCGGCTATGCAGCCGCAAAAAAAGTTTTGCTGCTGAAGTTCGATGGGTTCTTTATGGCGATTTTGAGCTTCGCAAGTTTTGCTCTGCTCTATATCGCAAAGTATCTGACAGTCGTTCTCTACTATTTTTACTGGGGACTTTTGTCGATTGCGGCTCCGCTGATGATCCTTTGTTATATGTTTCCGTCCACTGCGAACATCACAACGAATCTCTACAAGGGCCTTATTGAAGTCGCATCTTGGAAGATCATCTGGGCGATTTTGTCGGCAATGCTGAAGTCGGTTTCGTTCGGATTCATCTATGAAAACGAACAATCCTATCTGCCACTTGTGGCGATGAATTTCATCATTGCCATCGCGCTCCTATTTACGCCGAGGATCTTGCGTTCGTTAATTGGCGAAGGTGTGCAATCGACAGCCGCAAGTATTGGAGCAACGGCCGTATCTGGCGTTCTGACCGCAGTAGCTCCAGCCGCAAAGCTTGCGCAAGGAGCGAAGCTTTCCCAGGTCATTATGCCGCGTGCTTGGAGTGTTCCCACTCAGAAATCCCATTCAACAACAAATAAACGACCTTAATGGTCAAAGGAGGTGTTTTTATGAAAGATAAAATTTCAATACAACTTAGTACCTATCCAAGGGCAATGCGAGAGTTCGCTGAAGAAAATTTGAATATCAAATTTCTCTTGGGCGCTTTGCTTGCTGTTACATTTCTGATGCTCATTTTGGTTCTCTATTTAGTTAAACAAGGACCAACAGTGATCGCACTGGAGAGCAGCGGTTCTGTCGCGACTATCGAAACAAAAGTCACGGACGCCCAAATTGAGTCGGCAGCGAAGGAATACATTCGACACCGCTATTCGTGGAATGAGCAGAATATTTCCGAAGAACTCACAAAAGCGAAATTTTTCGTCCTGCCATCATTGGTTTCAGCCTTTGAACGCTCAATGCAAGAGACGATGAAGTTCGTTAGAGAGAAAAAGGTTCGCCAACGTGTCTATCCCAAGTCTGTGACAGTTGATCTTAAAGAAAAACGAATCAGCGTACTGGCGGATCGAATCACTGAATTTGATAACCTAAAGGCTGCAACAGAGCTTCGCTTATTACTTCAGTTCACGGTCGATGATCGGACAGTTATCAACCCGTGGGGTGTTTATGTGACAAAAGAAACTGAGGAGGCTGCACGATGAAATGTTGCATACTCCCTTTTGTTTTTTTGCTGCTTTTGACTACGACTGGTTTCGGACAGATCAGAAAAACACAAGTCAAAGAAGATGACATTCTGACGGTTAAGACAGCTTTGGGAATTGCGACTATCTTGCAGCTTCCCGAAACTATTCAATCTGCGATAATTGGCGATCAATCAGGTTTCAAAATCGAATATCTCGATAAAGCTGTGACTATCAAGCCGCTCCGTTACGGAGCAAAGACCAATTTGTATCTTGTAACGGGATCTAGGCGTTTCAATCTCAGGCTTGTGTCTGGAAGTCAGGATCAAGCCGATTACATAGTCTATTTAAAAAAGCCAGAGCCGCCAAAACCAGAGACGAAGTGGCGCAATGTCTCACGATCTGCTTCTAGAAAGAATTTGAAGCTTTCGGTAGTTCGTATCGGTCAAGGTCCGAGCGGATTCATCTTGATTGATGCACTTCTGACATCAACTCAAGATCTGCGAACGACGATTAAGCCTGAGTCAGTTTGGATTAGACAATTGGGAAATTCCAAGGTCATCAATAGCCTTTTTATGTCCGACTCTAAAGTGGGAAAAGGCAAACCACTACGACTCGGCATTTCGCTGGCGAAATCTGATTTGGTGATCGGAAAGCCCGTAACGATTGAGGTCAATTCTGAACAATCCGTTTCACTTCAGATCTTGGAGGCGGATTTATGGAAGTAAAAAAAGCCCTTTCCCTTGTCGGTGCAAAACTCAAGGAACTCAAAAAAGGAATGAAGACTTCGATCATCGAAGAGAACTCGTTCAGTAAAAAGTTTGATCTGAATTTCAAGACCATCAAGCTTTTGGTTGTCTTTGGAATCGTGGTCTTCGTCACGGTTGTATTTTTACTTCCGACAGATGTTCCTGTTGAGTTTGCCGAGAAGATTGAACGCACAGAAGAAAAGAAATTGGACTCTGGGAACTCGCGAAATGCTCCTCAAAATCAAGATTCCGCACAAGCTCTATGGGCTGCCCCAAGAGTTACTGTTCCGAGTGGATCAGGAGGAAGCCAGATAAATTACAACACATCAATGATTGTGGGATCTAAAAGTGGCAATGCTAAGACCGAACTGCGTTCAGGGATTCGCGTTGCATTAAAACTCATGGATAAGGTGATTGTTTCGCAAGACCCTGTGCCAATTTTGGCGGAATCCATTCTGGATTCTGTCTCTGATTCGGGCTTGAAGCTTCCAGCGGGAACACGATTCTACGGACAGGCCAGCTTTCAAAGAGGCTCAGATCGCGCTCAGATTCGGTTCGATCAAATTTCGTTACCTAGCGGACAGATCAAGCGCATTTCAGCTATTGCGCTTGATAAGGCGGGACAACCCGGAATCGGCGGAAAGGTTTTTTCTGATGGAGTCAAGAATACTGCGGGTCAGGTTCTCACGACATTTGTAGGAGGACTTGCTGCGGGAAGTATGCAAACCGACATCATGGGTAACTCTAAAGGAGGAGTCGAAAACGGACTTCTTGGAGCCGTTGCCGCCACGGCTCAATCTCGCGCCCAAGCGTACGGCGAAAAATTAAAAACAGAAAGAGAGTGGATCGAACTCAACCCTGGGGCGGAGTGTGATGCGGTTCTGAACGAGTCTTTCAAATTACAAGAAGGAGGTGAAAACTATGAGCAATAATAAATCAGAAATGTCAGACCGAGGTTTTTTAGTTCTGACAATGGCTCTAGGAATCGCGGTCGCGTGGCTTCGATACAAAGTCCAAATCATTACATTCATTGTTAATTGGCGAATCGTAGTGGCTACGGCAATTAGCTTGGGAGTCATCGGCTTCTTGATTTACCTTCGAGGAAAGATCCGAGCTAAGAACAAAGAGTATGACTCCGAAAACGAGATCATAACTCCTATCGAAGGCGAAGATTGCGTTTTCGCTGGTCTTTCGACAAAGGGCAAAAACGTCTACGTCAAGCAACCATTCAGAAAGATGCACACTCAGGTTGTTGGAACAACAAATGCCGGAAAGACTGAATCAGTCATTTTACCGTGGGCCATTGATGACATTAAGAAAGGTCGAGGCCTTCTTATCATTGATGGTAAGTCAGATATGAGTCTCTTAAATAAGCTTTACGCTTATGCAAAACGCCATCATCGCGAACATGACGTTCGAGTGCTCTCGCTTTGCAATGTTGGGATCAGCCACACGTTCAATCCTCTAAGTGGAGGCTCGGCACTTGAAATCACAGAACGTGTTTTCAATGCTTTCAACTTTGAAAGCGAATATTTCAAAAGCATTCAGTACGACGTGTTTCTTCATTCCCTCCTTATCTTAGAAGCTGTTGGTATTAAACCGACGCCTCTCCGAATGATTGAGTGCATGAAAAACGAAAAGGCATTGGCCGATCTTGCAGTGGCCTCTAAAACGCCAAGGCTCCAAGTCTGGGCCGGAGAGTTTCTAAAATTGAACCGCGATGAGCGAGAACAAAGGACGAGTGGCCTTGTCGCTCAACTCCAAAGTTTTGCAGTTGGTGAAACATGTCAGGTATTCAATACGGAAATATCAGACGTCAATCTTGAGCAGGCCCTAGAGCAAGGCGAGATTATTTATTGTCAGCTACCAGCATTGAAGATTCCAACTCTCGGAAAGGCGACTGGCAAAATGATTCTTCAATGCCTGCAAAGTGCCGTTTCATCGAGGCATCTTGGGAAATATGAAAATCAGGGTTTCTTTTCGGTGTATCTCGATGATTTCACTGAATACCTCACACCCAGTTTCGTCACACTTTTGAACAAATCTAGAAGTGCAAATGTCGGGATCGTTTTTGCTCATCAAGCTCTAGGCGATCTTGATGGCTTGGGCGATGGTGTAAAGAACACGATTCTCACAAATTCAAATCTCAAGGTTTTCATGCGCACCAATGAGCCGGAGTCTGCCGAATACTTTTCGTCAGTTATCGGAACTATTCAGGGATCAAAAGTAACTGAGAGACAAACCGAAGGTCTTTTCGGTAGCGAGAAGACAGGAGACGGTTCAGTTCGTGAGGTTGAAGAATTCAAGTATCATCCCAACGTCTTCAAGCAGGAGCTTGGTGTTGGAGAGGCTGTTATGGTACTTCCTCATGCAAAAGGAAGCCTGCCAGTTCGATTGAAATTCAAAAAATCTTTCGACCTCGATGCTCCTCAAATTCCGTTAATTCAAAAATCAGAGCCAACAGGCCTTCCAAAACTTGAAAATTCAGCTCCGGCGAATCAGCCGCAGACACCCATGCGTGCTCGTGCGGATGTGATGGCGGAGCTAACCCAAGAAAAGAAGGCCGCATGATGAAACGTATAAGTTTATTTCTTTCAATGCTTGTGGCTGGGTGTGCGCACTCGCCGAAATGCGGAAATCCTGATGGCGCAAGAATCATCTTTACGGGGGAAAAGACCTGTGAGGTTCGTATTCGTCAGGTCACAATGGGGTCAGAACTTAAAATCCCACAATCTCTTAAGGGAGCTGCGCTAGTGGACTTTACCTTAGATTGGGTGGAGCCATCACTAGAATCTGGTCGAATTGAGCTAGGTCATTTTGTTTTGATTCCGTCGTCAGTTCCGAAGGAGCCAGTGCGATGAGAACACCAAGTAAGAAGGTCATTTTAGATTCTTTAGAGTTTGCGGCTCGCTGGGGTTTTCTGACTCAGCAGATTTTTTTCGAGTTCATTTGTCAGATGAGCCAGGCGCAACAGTACCGATACTGGAGCTACCTTGTTAGTTCTGGTTTGTTTGTGAAGTCTCGTCACTCAGCGAGCAATCTAATTTTGGCAAAGAAAGGGCGCGCGGATTTTGGTGATTCAGCGCGCCCAGCACGATCTCATTTTTATATCGAACACGACGCCATTGTCGCAAGATTTTTATTCGCCTTTGAAAGTCGAGGGCTGATCGTGAGTTCCTGGCTTGAAGATGAGTTTATGCGTAACCCTGTCGAAGCCTATGACATTTTGGGTATGCCGCAGATTCAACGTGTGCCTGATCTGGTTTTTGATTTGAAAACTTTGAACGGTTCTACCGTTAGATGTGCGTTAGAAATCGAAAGAGTCACTAAGTCTCAATCGCGATATGCGAAAATGGCGCTGGCTTATTTGAATGCCAGCAAAATTGACGTGATCCTTTTTGGCTGCATCCATCCAACGACAGAAAGAGTTGTGCGACGGGCTTTCAACACCTCGGCTCATTTGGAATCTAAACGAGTTCCTGGAACATTCTTGATTGATGAGTTTGATCCTGCATCGCTTGCTACAACGCTCAAATTTCACAGCAACACAATGAGTATCGAACGCTTCGTTGAAGTCGCTACAAAGCAAACGGTGCCGAGCATGAGAAAATCAGGAGAAAAACGCGAGTATGAATTCTCACGCGAGATAAATCCGAAATCGGAGGCTGCGTAATGAGTTTCCGAAGCAAATTCAACATGATCGCGGCCACCCAGTCCCGTCCCCCTAAATCTACGATTTTTCCTGACCACTCCCACCCAACGATGTTGGTTGAAAGTGGTCAGGAACCGGGGGACGGGACTGGGTGGAAGAGTTGGAAAATAGAAAGGAACAATGAAGAAGAATATAAAGGGGGGAGATACAAAACGAAACAAAGAGAATTATATCAGGTAGGCAATGGGAGTTTGGATATATCGTTTGGAATTTTAGTTGTGCTCGATAGATTTGTCTCTGATCGAAGCTATCGGAAGTGCCTACCTAATACAATTCTCATCGCTCCGTATGATGAGAGTAGACGTTCCGTCTACTCTCGGCGCGGATGGGATTGCCACAAGTGGCAACCCGCTGTTCTCTGTGTCGCGCTTACGCGCGACTGTTATCCATACTATCAAGTTACAACCAAAACAGAAAATTCAAATCATGAACCAAAGGAGGTGTCATTATGAAGGAGGAAATCGAAAACATAGAAAAGAAAATGAAAACCGAAGTGCAGGTTACAATTTCACCTGAACACGACTCAAAGTTAAGGCAAGTCGTTGAGCGAGTCGGCTCAGGTTTTGATTTGGCCAAAATCTCACGCAAGAACGTACTCGAATACATGATCGACAAGGTAGTTGATTTATTTAATGAGGATGACACTCAAGCCATTCGTCGAAACTCGACAACCGACATGGCGTTGCTTGAACAAGAGTTGCGAGCAATTCGTCAGTCTGGAGTCATTCCCGAGGCATTGAAAGAATACCTTTGGAAATCTAGGAACTTAACTCAAAGCTCCAAGAAACCACGAAAGACTCGACAACAAGAGTATAGCAATGCTATATCTGAAGATACGGAGGCCGCGTGAGTCCAGACGATATCAAAACATTGAGGAAGCGACTGAAACTCACGCAGAAAGATTTTTCGTATGCTTTAGGAGTTAGTAAGTTGACCATGAGCCAGTATGAAACTGGCTTTAGAAAACCAGGCCCAACAGCGTTAGTTATGCTGTTTGTATTGGAAAATCTACCGATTCGAAAAGCACAAGAATTGATTGAATTACTTCAACATGCCGCAAGCAAAGTTGCTGTTGAAACGAAAGACTCACGGAAATGAGAAAGCCCCGTTATAAACGCGGGGCAAAGACCATGAAGGATGTGAAAGTGATCGAAGTTACATTTGTAAAGGATGAGTCAGGATCGAGTGCCGAACGAACTCGCGAAATCCGTAAGCTCATTGCACAAATGATCGAGAGTTCTCACAAGCGTGGTCGTCCAGCGAAAGAGGAAGAGGAGGTTTTAAATGCAGCTTAAAATAGGAGCTTACGTTCGCGTGAGTACCGAAGAGCAGGCTTCTGCAATTGAAGGCTCACTTGAAAATCAGAAGTATCGTCTTAAAGCATATGTTGATCTAAAAAAGTCTCAAGTTCGAAACTGGGGCGAGATTATCGAATTTTATATTGATGACGGATATTCAGCAAAAGACACTCGAAGACCAGCTTACCAAAGGATGATGAAAGATATAAAGCGAGGAAAGATTGAACTGATTCTCGTCTCTGATTTATCACGCCTTTCACGCAACATTTTTGACTTCTGCAATTTGATGGATGAGCTTGAAAAAAATGATGCTCAATTTCTTTCTATCAAAGAACAGTTTGATTCAACCACGCCACACGGAAAGATGATGATCTATAACATGATTAATCTGGCTCAATTTGAGCGAGAGCAAGTCAGTGAGCGTGTTGCACTAGGTGCGCATGCGCGTGCAATGCGTGGCTTGCACAATGGTGCTCGTCCACTTTTGGGATTAGACAAGCATCCAGACAAGCCAGGAAGTTATATCATCAATGAAAGAGAAGCGGATCAAGTGAGAGAAATTTTCCGAATCTTTTTAAATACGGGATCTAGAGCAAAGACTATCCAAGAGCTCGAAGAAAAAGGAATCAAGCCAAAGCTTTCTGGAAAATATGGCAAACTCAAGATTCATGACAAATGGTCAAGCCAGACGCTTGGAAATCTTCTTGGGTCGGCTGTATATATTGGCTGTCACGAAGTTAACAAGTCAAATCGAGCCAAGGATCAAAATCGGCTCAAAGCTCATCAACAGTATAAGTTAGTCAAAGCTTCATGGCCCGCTATTATTGAAGAAGAAGACTTTTACGCTGTTCAAAATTTACTTGATGAAGCAAAGAAACTCGAAAGAGTTCGCTTGCAAGGATCAGAAGAGCGATTTTATATTTTGTCTGGAATCCTACGATGCTCTGAGTGTGGAACACCTCTTGTCGGTCAAGCGGCGCATGGTACAGCGCAAGTTCATCGCTACTACGGCCACACTCGCGCTCACAGCAATACAAGCTGTCAGTATCACCGAGTTCCAGCAAAAGACGTCGAAGATGCCGTCTTGTCTTATCTTTGGTCTGCAACTCAAGATTCCGGATACCTGAATAAGATCGAGCAGAACATTAAAGAAATGCAAAATGTGAAATCGCTGAGTTTGGCTCGCGATAAGCGCGCTATTAAAGAGCAGCTTAAAACCGTACAACTTCGAATAGACAATTTATTGCTGATGCAGGGGCAAGCCTCAAGTGCCGATGCGATGAAGCTTGTGATGAAAACTTTTGAGGCTCTTTCAAAAGAGAAATCGGAACTAGAAGAAAAGATCGCTCGCGTGGACAGCGGTGCGGATCAATCAGAGTTAGTTAAAGAATCCGTCCAAGTCATTCAAGACAACTTGCGAGATTTCGAGCGTGGCTTTCGTAAAGCGAAAGGCTCGATGAAGAAAAGGCTTTTACGCCGATTGCTCAAGCAAGTCGTTCTGACTCCAAATGGTCTTCATATTTTCATGCAGCTTGCTGATGAAATGGAGATCCCTAATCTTCAAATTAAACTTATTCGTTTTGAAAACAAAAAAGACGCGAACAAACCCGAATTTGCCATCACTCGGAAGGCTTCTGGGGACGATTCTAACTTGCAGGTCTTTAATTCGGTTATTGGAAAAGATGGTGACCTCACCCCGACTTGAACGG
>DDVI01000018.1 GCA_002345205.1 Bdellovibrionaceae bacterium UBA2316
ATTGCATCTGGTGGTTCAACTACTTGTACGTCACCTGCACCATTTGTCAAGCGAGACGAACCCACACGCTTGAAAAAATTTAGATTCTGACTCTCAATTCCAAAATTCGAAAATCCTCCGCTAGGACCCAAAAGGCCCGAAGGGTTTTCTTTTGTCTTTTTACCACCTTTGGCATTTCCGCCACTTTGCTTACCCCCTAAACCATTATCACCAGCTTTATCGATCCAACCACGACCTTGTATC
Source organism: Bdellovibrionaceae bacterium UBA2316 (assembly GCA_002345205.1). Lineage (GTDB taxonomy): Bacteria > Bdellovibrionota > Bdellovibrionia > Bdellovibrionales > Bdellovibrionaceae > UBA2316. The sequence goes on from DDVI01000018.1 coordinate 244, forward strand.
GCACCCAAGGTTTGACCCTGGAGTGCGTTATCACAGTGGGCTTGGCCCACATGGAAATGAATTTCAAAACCATCCTTTAGGATTTCGATTTTATGGACTATTAATTTGATTATATCTGACCTCATCTTAGGGTCGCTTTCTCCTTTCAATATTAGATTTTCTAAGCCGCTTTTAAAAACTTCATGAGTTTGCAGACTAAGCGGCGTCTGAAACCGAATCTGATTTTTACACCAATCAATCAATTTTAGAATCAGTGATCGCCAAAATCACAAAATTGAGTTTTTCTGATCGAATTGATTTATTCAAACTCAACACCAATAAAGACCCAAACTTTCTATCAAACATCTGGGCACGGCTAAAGCAAGTCAGAGAGAGCTTCACCGACAAGCAGGCTGAACTTGTAGATTTACTTTATTTAAGTCGGCCTGGATTAACCTACGAAGAAACAGCCGCAGCAATCGGAATTTCATTCGATTCGGTTCGCGACCGAGAAAACGGCGTCATTCTGAAAATGAAAAATGAATTCAAAGAATTTGCAACGCTTTCGCCGTATAAAGACTATCACAAAAATAACATCGTCATTTGGTCTTATATTGGATGTCGGCACAATCCGACGGCTGAGAAAATCCACCCATGTTATCGAATTAGAATACAAAACGGCGTTGAAACAAGACAGTTCATCACTCACGGCGATTTGATTGCCGAAAAACTTCTTCGTGGTCTTGGATTGAATAAGATTTTACCAACTGACGAATCAATCGTTTCGACAGCAGCAAATACAGTTTTAACTGCGCTTCAAAAATCTGAACCTTTGGTAGCGCAGACAACGTTGTCCCCAGAAATTTGATTTTTTGGTATTTTTGCCATCGGGGACTTGAAAAAGCTCCGCTCGGATTCGCGGAGCCTTAATCTATTTTTGAACCGTCAGGTTGGTAGTGTTAAAATTCGATAGATGCTGCAGCAGGACTGCACAAAGTGCCTTCTTGAGGACTAAAGCCTGTTAGCTCTGACACTGAAATTTTACCATTCAATTTTTTTAATAAGTCTTGATCCAACTGAATAATTGTTTCGAATTTTCCATTAGAACAAGTAACTCTGGCAAATTCTCCATTGCATTCAGATGTTTTATGGAAAAGAACGGACATGCCACCAACTGTGCAACTACCGCTAGAAACGACAAAAACATCGCCTTGTTTTCCTCCATATGTAAGGAAAGCTTTTCCATTAACAATTTCACCTTCGTGTCGAATAGCTAATTCTTTAACTTTCACTTCGGCAATTGCACCAATGGAAAACAACAGAACTAGAAACAATTTTTTCATAAAAACTCCTTCAAAATATTAAATAAATAATTGGCTGTGTTTATATCAGAACGGAATGAGTTCTGATATGGGGGTTGTAATAAAGAAATCTTTGTAAAAAGTTTGGTCAGTATAGGAAAGCTTTTGGGGTTTTGCGGTAAAATGGCACCCAAGCCTTTTAAATCGCCCAGACTGGGGACGGATCAGCTTTCCAATTAAACAGCAGCTGGGTAGCATTGGTGTCCCGCAGCTGTGGCCATTTGAGCGATCCTTGTTGATCTTGATCTAACAAGCCCCAAACATTGCAAAAACGTATATATTCGATTTGACAAAAGGCTCGCTGCAGTTGACCGAAATTCGACAAGGTGACATTAGGTTTTGTTCGGACTTTTAGTGGGGTCGCTTGAGTAAAATACTCAAGCGCGATTAAACTAAATCAATGACAGATAATCGGCTCAACAAAAAACAAGAAAAAGTTCTAATGGATTTCATGGAGAAGATATATAAGGCGGCAATATCTTATGAGGCTAGTGAAAATGCAGACTACTTAGAGGAAATATACACTACAAATGATAGAATTCAAAGCCTGCTCAATGCCGGTGCTTATCGGGTAACTGACGCTGATGCAAAGCAACTCATAGATGAAACTTCGCAACGTATTCAAAAATTGACATCGCAACTTCAAAAAAGTGCTGTTCAATACTTCACAGAGCAAAATCAAGAGTTGCTTAATACGGTAACTGAAATGCTAACCAAAATTGAAGAGACGTTTATTCGCTAGGCCAAAACCACTTGATTGAGAAAAGGACGGCGCGCAGGATATCTGGCGCCGTTTTTCAATTGTGGATCTCAAAAACATGATGATCAGTTGAGTGTGTATTCGCGGCCACCGCCGCCCAAAGAGCAGGATTTAATTGCATTTACTTCAACGGTATTAACTCCATAGATTTCGCCATAACCCAGCCTTCCATTCCGATGCTACTAGTAATATAAAATGCTCGGCATTTTGTTTTGATAATGTGGCTCTTGGCTTCCTCAAAGGATTTTGCCCAATGTCCTGGCCAAATTGAATTGCCATATACCGATTTTATGAGCTCCCATTGATTTTCTAACATTTTAAGCGCGTCTATTTCTTCAATTTCATTCAGAATAGTACCAAAAGAATCATTCTCGATTCTATAGGCCTCGATGTTAGAAAATACTATATTGGTTCGTTCTGAAGCTCCATGCTCGCTATACTCAGTTTTAATTGTAAGTTCGCGCTTAATGGAATCCACTTCATAACCTAAAACATCATTGTCATGTATTGAAATCTCTTGGGTGTGAGTCATAAAAAATAATCTATCAAGAATTGCGACAAAATCAATAAGGTAAGCCTTTGACACGTCGAAATCAAAAAAGATGTCGATCTTGGCCAGGGTAAAATGAAATTACCCCCGCGATCTGTTGCCTAGTACGATAATGAAAAACATGTGTTCCGAAATGCGCAGACGAGTACCATAAAATTTGGATTTAGCCCTGATCATAAAACCCCATCTCGCATATATCCTCAGAGGGAAAAACTTCGACGACGATAGCAAGAGTGATTAATAACACTACCTTCGAAAAATATTTTCGATCGAAAACGCTCGGGCAACTGAGCGTTCTTTCATTGGCCTAATCACGCCATGTTTGTGTATTTGGCTAAGCGGCAATACTGTCAAGAATCGTAGTTAAAGTTTTGATTGAAGGATTAAACTCTTTTTCCGAATCCATTAAATCATACAATGTCTGTCTTCCAAGTTTGGCCTTAGAAGCTAGCTTGGATTTATTAATAGTTTGTAAATGAGCAATCAGTACATCGCGAACAGCCTCTAGGTCGCCATCAACAAGAGCTTGAAGTACTGTTTGTTTGATTAATTTGGGGTCAGCAAGCTCAGATGAAAATGGATCATGAGCCACCAAGATAGGACTTTTTGATTTTTTCGAGTGTTTTTTTTGCTTTTTTGATGTCTTTGTTTTGTCCATTTTTATTACCTCCTCCGAGTACCACTATAACCATTTGACCAATTCTGGCCGTATAAACGCGTAATCCTGAAGTCCATTTTAGTTCAATCAAATCGTCAAAATAATTTGTTGTTCCAAAATGACCCTCAACTGAAATTCGATGCAGTCGAGCAAGAATTAACCCTTGGGTCGCGCTAGTTTGTCCGTCAAACCATTCATTAAACTCTTGCGATCTTAAAACTTGAAATTTCAGTTGTTCATTTATTTGCCGATCCTTTTTTAATTGTACGGTATTGTTGACATTTTGTAAAGATCAAAAATTGCATCGGTTTAAAATAAAGTCTGTTTTTTTAGGCAACTGAGCGTTTTTTCATTGACCTGATCAAGCCATGTTTGGGGTCGATCACGTCCCAATCAATGCGTGACGGGTTAAGTTTTGCCGTCCTCAAGCGCTCTTTGATTGCAATCTTCGTTGTCGCAAAATGAAGAGCGATTGAATCGAGGCTCCATCGTTCAACCCACCGAAGTCTTGCAACTTCTGTTAAATTTAGATATATCCGATCCCAAGTCATTTTGTAAGTCTGCGAAACTACAAGCTTCCCGGGTTCTGGTAGCTTGCGGCAGACTGCACCATTTTTTAGAGACTCCTTTAAATTTGATCCGAGACAAAATACCAAAAAATAAAATCCAGAATTCTGAATACGGGCCCTACAGCTCTTACCACAAAATGATTTAATAATCTGGCAATCCAATGATAGATTCCCTTAATGAAAAAAAAATACCTTCTAACTATTCCAGCAGTTGTTATTATTTTAATTATTTTACTTAAATGGAATCAAAATAAAAATACCACAGTCCTTGTAAAGCCAAAAATTGGCGCCATCACCGAGGTGATTTATGGATTAGGCACAGTCGAAAGCTACCATAAATTTAATTTTAAGCTTGGAGTTGGAAAAACATTAAATGAACTTTTTGTCCAAGAGGGGCAGAAGGTATCAAAAGGAACAAAATTATTAAGATTTGAAGATGGGCCAATTGTCACAAGTCCGTTCGAAGGAACTGTACTAAGTATCCCTTATAATATGGGCGAAAATGTTTTTACAGATAGAACCGTCATCACTGTGGAAGACTTGGAAAAACTTTATATTGAATCCCATCTAGATCAAGTCGCTAGTCTTCGTGTTAGAAAAGGAATGAAGGTTCGAATTTCATTTGAAAACCTAAGAAACGAATTGATTGAAGGCCAAGTGACGACTCTATACCCTTCGCAAGGGCAGTTTATAGCTAAAATTGAAGTTAAACAATTACCGAAGGAAATTCTACCGGGCATGACAGCTGATGTGGCCATTGAAGTGGCCAGTAAAGACAAGGCATTAATTATTCCGATTAAAGCAATAAGCAATAAATACATAACCCTCATTAGATCCGGAAAAAAACAAAAGCATGAAGTAAAACTTGGGATAATGGATCAAGAGTGGGCGGAAGAAGTTTCCGGTGAAATTAAAGAGACAGATGAGATAATTGTAAAAAACAATTAACGGATCGAAGGCAATATGATTTTTCTAGCATTTAGACATATTTTTGCAAGGCCAAAACAAAGCTTACTAACACTGCTAGGTGTTTCACTGGGAACAACAGCATTTATTACTTTTGCTGCGATCATGACAGGTTTTCAAACTTTTATCATTGATCAACTAGTTAATAACGATGCTTATGTGAAAATTAGCGCTAAAGAAAAAATGGTTTCTGAAAAAGATTTAAACGAAAGTCTCTTTAAAGAAAAAAATCACGTGTTCTGGTTAACGAGTCCATCAGGTCGGCAAGAATCCGCCAAAATAAATTACCCTTTGGGTTGGTTTCACAAATTGGATAAAGATACTCGAGTGCTAGCTTATTCACCACTGATTGGAGCCATGGTTTTGTATATTAAGGGTGGAATAAGCCTAAGTGGTAAGCTACAGGGTGTAGATCCCGTAAATCAAGCCAAGGTAACTAATATCGCGAGCTATATGGTTCAGGGTGATTACCAAAGCTTAGCTGGTGGCGGAAACAGAATTATTATTGGTATTGGGTTAGCAACTAAATTAGGAGCCAAACTGAAAGACACTATTTTGATTTCAGTTGGGAAATCCGATCCGATACCATTTAAACTTTCAGGAATTTATAAAACAGGCATTGTGAATTTGGATGATACTGTTGGCTATGCTCACCTCAGAGATGTGCAGAGTGCTCTTTCGCGGCCAAGCGAAATTACAGACATTGCCATTAGACTGACAGCGGTTGAAGATTCCCAAGCATTTGCGGCTGAATACTCTGAGTTCACTGACGAAAAAGTTCAAAGCTGGGATCAATCCAACGCTAGCATATTAAGCGTGTTTAGTTTACAGGACTTCATTCGCACATTTATTACAGTAGCGATCATGATTGTCGCCTCATTTGGTATCTATAATATTCTAAATATTTTAGTGAATCAGAAACGTAAAGACATCGGTATTTTGAGGAGTTTTGGCTACGATCCAAGTGAAATTCAAAATCTGTTTATGATTCAAGGATTATTTTTGGGTATATCTGGCGGGCTTATTGGACTTGTACTGGGTTTTGTTATGAGTCTTTATTTAAGCACTCTTAAAATTTCAGGCATGACAGATAACATGAGGATTAATTTTTCACCCAAATTATATTTGATGGGAATCGGTATGGCTATCGCGGCATCAGTCATTTCTTCTTATCTACCTGCAAGGTCCGCAGGAAAGCTAAATCCCATTGATATTGTAAGAAGTGGTGAGTGATTATGATTAAAGTTGATAACGTAAAAAAATCTTTTGGCGAACCTCCGATTGAAATTTTACATGGAATTACATTTGAAATTCCTGATAAAAGTTTTGTTTCTATTACGGGCAAATCGGGATCTGGAAAATCAACATTGCTGTATTCAATGAGCACACTAGATCATCCAACTTCAGGCAGTGTCTATTTTGACGGAGTGGAAATCTCTTCAATGAATGAAAAAGAAGTCCACGAATTCAGAAACTTAAAAATGGGCTTTATTTTTCAGTTTCACTACCTGCTGCCAGAGTTATCTGCTTTAGAAAATGTTTTGATGCCGGCACGAAGAACAGGTCAACATATTGCTAGAAGAAAAAGAGCTGTAGATTTGCTAACTGAATTTGGCATAGAAGAAAAGCTTGATCGTCTGCCTAGACAGCTTTCTGGTGGAGAACAGCAACGTGTGGCAATTGCTAGATCTTTAATTCAAGAGCCTAAATATATTTTTGCAGATGAACCAACAGGAAACTTAGATTCTGCAAATGGCGAAATCGTAATGAACTGGCTAAAGAAAGCAACTCGAGATAGCAACACAACAGTAATATACGTAACCCATGATCCAGACTTTGCGGCTTTGGCTGACCAAAAGATACTCTTAAAAGATGGACGTCTTGAAATATAAAAACCGCCCCCTCAGCCTGCGGCAGAGAACCAGATAAGCCCTACGCTAAGGGGCCAGTTCTTTATTTGCTGTTTCTACGGTCTTTGCGCTTTTCACGACGGTCTTTTCTGTTTTCTTTACGATTTTCTCGGCGTTCTTTGCGATTATCTTGGCGCAATTCACGACGCTCCTGGCGATTATCCTGTCGGTCTTCACGGCGTTCTTGTCGGGCCTCTTGATCCGCAAACGATACGACAGAGAAACCCATTACAAACACCAATAGTCCAGTTACTAGATTTTTCATAAAAACTCCTGTGTTAATTTTTATAGCCGTTCATAGGATATACAATTGTCGGGCGCAAAAGTTACAGAATTTTTATAAGCCTCGTCCCAAATCAAGACTTCAAAAAAAAATCAGATCAGGATAAATATATGCGTTTATAGACCAACAACTCGATAAAAACAGAAGCAACCGAAATCAATAATCTACTTACGGTCTAATATTGATAATTTTTGCGATACTGCCGATGATCGCTTCAATTTGTTGTTTGAATAGCGTGTCTTGCTGGGGCGGCGGTGTGTTCGCGAAGATTTGGTTTACCGTGTCTGCGATTCTCATTCCCGAAAATAGGACTCTTGAATCTATGTATGGCAAATTTAAAGCTTGATAGCGATTTTGATCTTGGTTGTAGATTTGATCGTATGCTTGGGCCCGAAGTTTAATCGACTCATTCAACCAAGTTTCCATTCCTGTTTGCTGATAGACCACGCGAGCATTTCGAGCGGCTTTCACTAAATACTGTGCGTAATTTAGGCTTGCTTGTTCTAGCGACATCCCGGGGCGAACGATATCAGAATGACCTGTTTCGATCATCCCATAGTCCCAAACACCGTGAAGGCTCATTTTAGTTCCAAACCAGTTCACTTGCACCTTTGTTCCACCGTTATCTTGTGGACGGCCTGTGTGCAACGGTTGGTGGATATCACCGATAAAGTGCACTAGGAATCTAAGGGCATCTAATTTATCATTTCTTGAAGCAGCTGGTGAACGCAGAATCTCTTGGCAAAGAATAGTGGCTTGAACTACGCCGCCCAAGGCTCTTTGGTCATTTGGCATTGCTTTAAGATTTTTTAAATAGTTGAAACCATCTTGGATTTTTTCGTAATGGTATGTATGAGTCGCTTCGTATGAACCACCAGACTTAATTGTGTCGGCCCAGTTCGCAACATCAGCCAGCGTCTGTTGATTTAATAACTGACTTACCGCCATTTTTGCCTGTGGAGTCAGATGAGCGTCGGCAATGATACCAGACGCACGATGACCAACATTTCCCCAACCGAACACATGAAAAGAAGCCAACAAAATTAGAAGCGAAATAGTTTTTTTCATGAATGAATTAAACTATCGCCAGACACTAGAAATCAACAACTAACTCAGTTGCTCATTAGCTATTTTTGATACTCATCGCGACGAAAAAATTTGTGATAAATTTTAATTTTTAGCTTTTGAAGAGGGTTTCTATTCCCCCAAGGACGCCAGAATCTAATAGACTTCTGCAAATTAAAATCAACATGGAATCCATGTGGCGCCCATCGAATGTTAGGATCGTTAGGATTTAGTAAGATTTTTGTAACCATTGCGCCCATCGCGGCCCCGGCCGCAAAACAGCCTATATTTAACGACGGCAAACGACGCTCAAAAAGATCGACTGCGATTCTGTGCCGCAGATATTTTTGGTGCATTAAATTAGGAGTCACTCCAGCCAAGAATCTAATGATCTTGGCTTCCACGGTCAAATTCTCGCGATTGAAATCAAAGTACTGATTGAAACTCATTCTGTATGGACTAAATGCCATAATCGCAGTTCCCATCCCAAACGGACCGGCGGTTACGACGGGTATACCTTTGCGATGGGCCGCCTCGTATAGGGAAATGCGAATATCCATCGCATATAAATCCAACGCGTCTACAACGATGTCTACGTCTTTTAGGAATTCGTCCTGATTGTGAATGTTAACACCGTCTCTAAAGGACCGTATTTCGACATCTGGATTGATAGTTTTAGCCATTCGCTCAAGTACATCGGTTTTTAGAAGGCCAACCGTTTCTATGCTTGCCCCCATTTGTCGATTGAAATTTTGAATTTCGAAACTATCTGGGTCCGCTAAATTAAACTTTTGAAATCCTAATCTAAGGAAGTTATGCAAATGATGGCCGCCGACGCCGCCAAGCCCGGGAATCGCGATCCTCTTGGTTCGTAGCAACTGTTGATCCTCTGGCTTAAACCATCCCAGATTTCTAGAGAACGCTAAACTGTAGTCAAAAGCACTTGGCACAAAGTCCATTGCGCCATCATTGCAAGTAGCCAGAATTTGAAAACCTTAATTTCCAAAAACGAGTTTAGATGTTTCAGTTTTAGAGATAATCTAGCAATCTAAGATGTTTAATTTCTTGATCATCCAGAATATGTTGAACCAAAACCATAATGCGGCCTTTTGGACGATCGCCATCACTTTGGAAAACTTTGTTTAAATCATCAAAGAACTTCAAACGAAGATTACTAATTTCCTTATGAGCGGCATCGGAAATCGGAACTACTCGCCCGGCAAATCCCGCCCGAGAATGGGGTACACCATCACTGGTCATGAACCGACGGCCACATACGTCCGTCCAAAACTTATAGAACCTAGACGCATCTTCTACCCGTGACAAGTCTACCCTTTTTAGATCTAAATGATATTTACTGTCCTTCAAAAAAATAGATTTACTATCAATTAGTTTTTTAAGTTCTACTTTCACTTGTTTAATTGGAAACCCTAACCGCTTGGCAATGAACTCGTCGCTATGTTCCGGCAATTTCTTGTAAGCGTCTAGTTCGAGACAGGCTTCGATAAGGCAAATCCAAGGATATTCGACTTCGAGAGCGACTTGATTTTTAACTAATTGAATGGCATCTCGAAATGCAGTTCCTTTTACTTTTTTAAGTAATTCGTCAACAAAACCAGGAAGCGTCGAACTTAACTTGCCGATACAATCGAAAACAAAACCAACTTCGACATCTTGCTTAGAGTGTTTTAAGCGATACAGCTTCGCACGCGAAAGATTAAGTTTTTTTTTGGCTAAAATACTATTAGGACCGCCATAGTTTTCAATGATAGCTAGAATGAAATTACGTCCACCCGCCCCGACTGTTCGCTCTTGGTTTACGACTAGTCGCTTGGCATGATCTAAATTAAGTTTTAATTCCGAAGCGATGACTTCAAGGTTGTTCCACATCAGCCGCTTCTGGCCAGATTCCCATTTGTGCCATTGATTATAAGAATATCCCAAGCGACTGCTCATCTGCTTTTGCGTAGCCGTGCCACGCAAGTCCTTTAGAAGAAGTCGAACGAGCTTATGATAGTCGTAGTTTTCAAATGCTTTCATTTAATTATTCAGCCCGTGTTTCGGGTAGTACAGGTGTCTGTAACGTCTGAGTTTTAACGTTACTGTGAAAGGCGTTGTTCGCTTTGAACGGATTTGAACAGTTTTGAAATGCAAATACCAAAGATGCGAAAGACAAAGACCATAAAATCGATTTGAAAAACTCTTTTTTCATCGTTACCCACCCGTAATCATTATTGCGGAAAATCAAGAACTCTGAAATAGCCAGTCTCAAAATACGACATTCAAAATTAGTGGCTTTTAAAAGCGTGATCTAAAGGCAATCACAAAGGATCCTATTTGAAATTACCAATTTCTCATTATGGCATCACTCTGATATCCTTGGCCGTTTAGATTTTGAAATTGGACTTACTAAATGTTTTGTTCCAGAATGCTTAAGAACGAACAAGGATTTAAGGCATGCATTTACTATACATATTCGTTTTCTTTATTTTCAATTGGAGCCTAACCAACGCGAAAACTGAAACATTAACAATTGGTCTTATGGATAGTCGTCCATTTTTCTGGAAAGAAAATGGCAAACCAACTGGATTTCATTTTGAAATCGCCAAAGCACTATCAGACAAAATGGATGTGAATTTAGTAGTTAAAGAGGCGCCTATCTTGCGGATGATTAACATGTTAAAAAAAGGTGACGTCGATATTGTCATTTTAACAGATCATAAAGAACTTGATGCGATGAAAGCTAAGAAGGAATTCCTACTAAAACTAGATTCATTAATTTACACCCTTTCTGACCAACCCATTACATCTAAAAAAGAAATCAAAGGCACTATTGGGCGTTTAAGTAATAGCTGCAGTTCACTGCAACACCACCCAGGAATTGACTGGCTTGATGCCACATCATACGAACAAGCCTACGTGCTTTTAAAAGTAAAGCGTATTCGCGCAGTATGCGGAACCATTGCATTTCAAATAGTGGCTAACCCAAAGCAGGCAGTCGATGGTCTCAATATTAAATCTTTTATAATCAGCAAAAGAGCCCTGTGGATACAAGCTCGACCTGACTTCGATTCAAAACGTTGGCACACCATTCAAAAAAAAATTCATGAACTTTTAAGTGAAGGTCATATTAACGATCTCGCGAAAACGTTTTCAAAATCATTTGCTTTAATTTAAACGCTGCAAAGCACAAGTATCTTTTGCCCCAGCTGGGGCAAAAAGCATCAGTTTCAATGTTCCAAAATTACCTGAAAACATGAGATATCTGCGCCCAAACACGAAATACAAATAATCCCGAAGAATAGCTTTGTTCTAGCAGTTGAGCATGATATCTGCATCGGCATGAAGTCGATGTATTTCTTAGATGATAGCCAATCCTCAAAAATTTTTCGAAGTATAAATTGGTCGAAACACTGTTTAGGTTCTGTTGATCAATGGCCTATAATTTTGAAATCAACATTGTCTATAATGTTTCGCAGTCCCACACCGATGTTTCTATTCTGGGGCCAGGATTTAATATGCTTTCATAATGATGGCTACCTTCCCATTCTCGGCTCTCACAGGGGCTTCGAAGTAATGGGTCAACCGGCAGCCATAGCCCGGGCCGATATGTGGGAAACTACCTACCCACAAATCAAACGCGTACTCCAGGAAAAAAAATCTGAAATGTATCGCGACTTCCCTATTAAAGTTTTACGCAAAGGAAAACTAAAAGAAGGTTTTTGGAACTACAGTATTTCGCCTGTCATTGATGAGACCGGCGAGAGTGTAGGTATTCTTACAACCTATCTAGAAACAACCGAAACAATTTTATCACTTAAAAAACTTCAAGATACAGAAGAACATCTTCAACAAGCCCTACATGAAGCCCAGAAAGCTACGTTAGAACTAGCAGAAGCCAAAGTCGCTGCGGAAAATGCAAATGCCGCCAAGAGCGCGTTCCTAGCCAATATGAGCCATGAAATCAGAACCCCGCTTGGAGCCATAATGGGGTTTTCACAGCTAGCACGTGAAAAAGATGCCAGCGAAGACGATCGAAACAAATACCTAACTGTCATGCAAAGAAACTCTCATCAAGTTTTACGAATCGTAGACGACATTTTAGATTTAGCTAATGTCGAAGCCGGCAAAGTTATTGTCGCGCCTGTTATGATCGAATTCGCTGAATTCTTAAATGATTTTGTGTCTTCAATGTCTTTCAGAGCCAACGAAAATGGAATTTGTTTTATTGCGATGGCCGCAACGCCTCTTCCTGATATAATCGTTTCCGACCCGACCCGCTTAAGGCAGGTACTTTTAAATGCGATCGGAAACGCGATCAAATTTACAGCTAATGGTTTCGTTCGCCTTCAAGTATGTTATGAGAACAATGACATTTCATTTATCATTAGTGATACCGGACGAGGGATATCTGAAGCTCAAGCAAAGCATTTGTTTAAGCCATTCATTCAAGCAGATGCTTCAACAACTCGAAAATTCGGTGGAACCGGTCTCGGACTAGTTTTAACTCGTAAGCTATGTCAAATATTGGGTGGTAACTATAGCTTGGAACAAAGTGAACTGGGAAAAGGTTCAACATTTAAGGCGACCGTAAAAGTGCAGCTTTCTAAAGAAAGCAAAATAGTTCCTCAAGGGATGTTTTTCACTCAGCTTGCGACTTCAAAATTGGCCTCGTCTTTTAGAAATCAGTACCCTGGAACGCGTGTTTTAATTGTAGAAGACTGCGTTGATAATCAAGATCTTTTAAAAATTTTACTAGATCAACATGGTGTTGAATTCGATCTCGCGCGAAATGGCAATGAAGGCGTGGCTTTCGCATTAAAAAAAGATTACGATCTGATTTTAATGGATATTCAAATGCCAGTAATGGACGGCCATCAAGCCGTCCGCTATTTGCGGCAAGCTAGCTATTCAAAACCAATAGTAGCTCTAACGGCTCACGCCCTGAAAGAAGAAGCCGAGTTAGCCCGTCTCTCTGGTTTTACTGAGTATTTATCAAAACCAATTACTCGCGAAGGGTTAGTTACAACGCTCGAAAAATACAGACGCTTCCCCGAAGGGAACCTGAACTCGAAAATTAAATATACGGGTTCTAGTGCGGCCCGACACTAGGCTGAGGCTAAATTTAGGCGTATTTAAATCAATACTGAGAAAAATATTCTCGATCCCTTTAAAAGTCCGAGTCAATTGCCAAGAATTCCAGTATAGAGTAGCTCTCGACTAGGGGGGCAAAGTGCCTGATTTATCCACTCAAAATTTTGATTTTATTTCTAGTTTTGAATTGGCCGTGCAAAAAAAAGATTCGGAACAACAAGTGGCTATTTTACAAAAAGCTTTAAATGAACATGGTTTCAAGTCCGCGGTCATGAGTGATTTGGCATTAGCCGTCGCGAATCATAACTTACCCTATATCAATTTTTTAGAAGCTTTCTGCGATGAAAATGCAGAAACTCCGCACGGTGCTGAAATTAAGCTCGCTGATTACTATGCCGGCTTAGATAAACTGGATGAAACAACAGCACGAGCTCGTCGCTTTATAAGCAAATTTCGCGGAACCGAAACTGAAAAAAATCTATCCGAACACCCTGTTCTGGTTACTATGTTCGCCCGCTGTTATTTGCTTATGACTGCCGCATACACTCGGTTAGGTGCTCGTAACTATAGCAAACGAATCCTAAACAAGGCACTCACTTTACAGCTACCAAAGGCCTTTGAAGATCGTATCAGAAAAGAAGTTCAAACATTAGACACTGAACTTAAAATTGAATCTAACCTAGCTCTAGACACAAAGTGGGAAGCCTTCTTTACCAATGGATTTAACTATTCCGAACTTCATGAAATATGCAAAGCCAGCCAGTATCCCCAACTAGCAAAACGTATCGAGCTAATAGAGGGACACTTTAAGTTTGATTCTAATTTCAAAGTTGACGAAACCGAAATGCTTATGGACATTTTTGCCTTTAGAAAAAATAACGATCAAAACGAGCCGTTATCGTTCGCATTACGTTAGAAATTTAAATTCAAATTTATAATCACGCCCGGTCGACCGCGGAAGCCGTGGTCTCTGGCAAAATTCAGGTAAGGAATTAACTGGTAGTCGAAGATTTTTCGATAGACCAACTGACTCCAAGCGACTGAAACGTCGTAGCTGTCCAAATGATAGTTAGGTTGATTTTTACCATTAAAAATTAAACTGTATGAAATGGAAGTACGTCGATCAACGAATTGACCAATCGAAAAACCATTTGCCGTTGTTAGTAAATGCTTTTTATCTTTATACTCGCCATTGTTAATCAAAGTTAAGTTGAAATATTTAGACAATCCAAAACCAAAGTTCGTTGCGACGTAGAAACCCGCGCCCTCATTAGGGTCTGCAAAAAGCTCGAGTTTAGGATTGATACTGTATTTAGGTAACTCAGCTAAGCTTTCAAACGTCAACGAGTGAGAAATTTTTAGTGGATCGCCTAAATCAATACGTGGTTGAAAACTAGTATTTACATTACCTAATTTTCTAAATAGCCCAACAGACGCCCCGTAATTTTGTTGCCTTGGTGTCTGCCGTAAATAGCCCCGCTGCACACCGCGACGCTCTTCGCTTTCATCATAGGACGTAAATTTTAGCATCCAATACTCTTCGACATTCGGCAGTCGCAAATTTAAGCCGATACTAGTGGAATTGTGGGTCCCTTCACCATCCAAAACAATCGTATTATTTTGCACTTTTACGCTGGTTTCATTTCTTCTACGGGTAATTCTTTTTCCCATGATGAAAGTGTCAAGCCCGTCCGCTAACTCATCAAAATAGGCAGAAAGAGCGATATTGCCTTCAATAAACTGAGCCTCTAAGTCTTCGTTCAAGATAAAAGGGCCTTCTTTTTTTTCTTCCTTTTTTTCATTATCTTGCACATTTGCTTTTTTAGGGTTCGTATCAGTTTGCGCATATGCAGACATCTCGCCGATTAGAACTAAAAAAATAAGCAAAGCGACCTTGAGCACTCTATTTCCTTAAAATTTAAATTGAACTTTACTGATCATCGGATCTAATCTTCATTCATGCAAAACTTAAAATGGGTTTTCTTACTCTTTTTTTATGGTTTCACAGATCTAGCTACAGCGTACACTCCGAAAGAGGGCAACGTCACTGCTAATTTAGGGCCATTTGTTTACAGAACCAACTTTAGAGGCTCTGATTCCGGAGTTCAATCCCCTATCCTTACGGGAACCGCGTTACTCGTCAATGGAGACATCAACGAACGAGGAGCTTTGGAAATTGGTATGTTCTACATGGATAAACATTTTTTTCGCGAAAAAGACGGAAAATATTTGGCCGAAAATACGAACCTGATCCACATTACTATGGGTTATCGTCGTTTCCTAACATCTCGGCTATCTACGTCACTCTCGCTATTTTCCTCGTATTCAATCGGTGATCCTAAAATTTATCGTAACGAATTCACAGAAGCGCAGGACGTGGACACTTCAGCCCGGGACATCACTGAATATGGATTTGATTTAGCTGTCCAGTACGAGCTTTGGGAAATGGAACGCTTCTCGTTGGTCTCGGATGTTCGCTACGCCCACTCTGTCACAAACAAGCTTAACGAGCGTGGTGATCATTACGGCGCATTTATTTCTTTGCGCTACTTCGTCCAAGATAAAGAAAGTTCCCCAAAAAAGGAAGACGTAGAAAAAAAACCATAGTTTAGCACGCTAAATGCAATAACAATCCGGGTCCGTGTATTACACGACAAGGATTAATTTATGAGCGTTAGTAGCATCTTTGGAATCCTCACGTTACTTTTTTCTGCAAGTCTAATTTTCGGAGAACTTAAAACAGCATTGAATCACATTCTATTTAAAAAAATAGAGGCCGTCCCCGAAATGACGACTTGGCAGATGGTTTTCCACTTCCTAAAATCAAGAATACTTCATATTGGTTTCGCTCTGAGCTTCATTTTTCTAATGGTAGTGTCATTAACCATTTCCTCACTGATTTCCGCAACATTTAGTTCTTACCAAGAATTTTATCGTATTCTAAACATAGGTGTTTCGTTCTTTTTTTATATTGGTATCTTTTCGTTACTATTTAGATATCTGCCAGATAGAAAAATTTTTTGGCGCAACAGTGCGATAGGTTCTGCCTACGGTGCCGCTGGATCGATTATTGTTTTACTCCTATGGGTTTACTACTCATCACTAATAACCTTTGTCGGTGCCCATGTCAGCGCGTTACTTTTCTTGAAAGACAGTAAATATGGAAAAACTTTTATGTATACTTAATCCTATAGGCACCGCATGTTCGCAAAAACCGAAAGCCATTCGATAATGGTATTCCTAACAGTGAAGATCTCAAAAAAGGAACGACTAAAGGTGGTACCGAGATAAATCCAAGTATCCTGCCTGCACAGGATCATTGGCGATGAAGTCTTGTACCATGAAATCATAATATTTCCATATTCTTGGATCTAATCTATGGAGGCCGTATTGATTATATATCGCATTGTAATCCGATTGATCAAAAATAGCTAACACCGAGTCGATCATTTTCGGAAGCTCGCTGGCTTCAATAACAAATATTTGGTTAGGATACGAAGTATGATAACCTTTTGCAATCATGAGCGTATCCTGGCTTGGATCCGATCTAATGGATTCAAGCATAATCCATGACACATTTTTTAACTGCCGGTTATGAACAACTGAATACGTACGCTTTGGAATCCCATTTTCATTTATTACTATGAAGGCAACTTCAGGGAATCGACGAGCGAACATTCCTTTTACTCCTGAAATGCGCGCCAGTTCCTTTTCTTCTGCGGTTTGATTATTTACTTCCTTAAGCGTTTTCCAGTTAATTGGATCCACCGGACCGCGTACTTTCGAATTCATTCTTTTGAATAAAATATTTTGTACTAAATCTAACTGGTTTGATTTACCTGTTGTAAATTTCATTCCTGCCGGAATCGGTGAAAATTGTTTTTCATCGAAAAAATTTAACTTATAAGTCGTCAGAAAGCCTTTGTACCAAGTTTTTTTCAACTTCAGACGCTCGTCACCGGGAAGAAAATCTAAGAAATTGTTTTCCGCTTCCATTCTAATAAGATCCATATAAACGCGTGTAAGAAACTGGTGACCAATATTTCCGTAGACATCAAAATTTACGACTAGATTATACACCAAGCGTTCGAATAATGAATAATCTAGAACAAATGCAGTCATTGACAGATCTCCAAATGCTCCTTTCACCACACGGGCACTGCCGCCATGACGCATGATCGTGAGTACCGCATTATCATTGTGGCCGTCGCCATCCCAGATATCAGTTAGGGTCAAACCATTTGGCCTGACTTTTTGTAACTGCATTCCACGATTATTACGATACTGATTTCGATCATCAATTAGCTTTTGATAGTCTCCCAGCATATTTGCTATCTCAACCTTAGAACCCCATTGGAGATATTAAAAATTGTTGTGGATGGTCGTTTAAGAAGCGGCGACCACAACAATTTTTAATATCTCCAATGA
>DDVI01000116.1 GCA_002345205.1 Bdellovibrionaceae bacterium UBA2316
TCTGTCTGGAAATGAAGACAAAATCAGTCGAGGTTTCAATGTATTGCAGGATCATCATTGATAAGCGATACCTGAATTTTAAGTCATTCCTGGGATATTCTTAAATAGGGTATGGCGGGGGTATTCAAGGGTGACGACCACTAAAAACAGCCACTTTTAAGACAAGATGTTAGGGTGGCCCATCGAGGGCAGGATTCATGGCTGATTTGAGGCAGGGGCTCTCTCTTTGGCTCTTTGTGCCTCTTCTTTTGAAAGCTCACGGTATTGCTCTATCCGTTCCGATGTTTGAAGTGGCTTAAAATCAGCAGGGTAGCTTTCGTTGAGCTTTGCGACCGCCTCATCCCATTTGGGAGCAAAGTCGGCCTCGCTGGACTCAGCATCGTTTTGAATCGCCGTAATCACTTCTCCGGTATTGGAGTCCACGATTGAAAGATATTGTCGACATACCTGATACCACCTTCCGATCAGCCAACCTTGTTCTTTTTTGCATTGAGCATGGGCGACCACGATCCCACCGACACCATAAAGTTTACCCCACTGGCTCCATTTCTCTCGGTCTTCGTAGCGGTCAGTCTCATCCCGGTGAAGTCGTTCTTGCTCGGTCTTGATTGCCTTGAAGCCTTTTGAGCGATCAACAACAAACCATTTGCCGGAATCAACAAGTGCTTGCTGAATCATGACGTGATGTTCTGCAGAAATTGAATCAGGGTCAATCATCACACGCATGACACGATCATTGAATTTTGATCGAGGTGTAGATGCGCACCCAAGCAAGCAGATAAATCCTAAAAGGTATATTGAAAACTTCATATGTGTTCTCCTTGTTCTGTTACCGAGCTTCACCGCTCCACTTAGAATCAAATCCTCCACCAAGGGCTGCCGGACTTTTCAAAGCCATCGGCAGTTTTGATCCGGTAAATGCCAGATCCCCCATGCACTGTCTTGGGGCTTCTAAGAAGATGACCTTGCGACCTTGATAGTCGCCGACTATGTAGCTCACCCACTGCATAAAATCGAATTTGAGCTTCAGGTTATCGAAGCAATCCCTGAATTGGGGAGGCACTCGCAGCCACAGATTCCCTTGGTCAGGATCAGTGTACTGGAACATGTAATATCCGCCTTCTGGGTCCCACGCTTCGAAACTGCTATCGAGCTGATCCACTGAGAGTTGGAAGATGTACCGCTTTCGCGTTGACGGCGGTGACATATCAGAGAAGTCTTCCTTCCCGGCCTCTTGCTTTGGGAGCGGCAGGAACTTCTGATGCTTCACCGAGAACTCCCATTGCTTGTACAAGAAAATGTCCGTGGTCTTGCCGCCAGGCGGTTTCTCTCTGTAAGGCTTTTCTATAGTGCCGGCATAATTTGGATCATCTCCATCAACAATGACGACACTCTCTTTAAGTTCCCTATAGCGCTTTTGGTCTGGAGTTTCATTCGCTTTAACAAAGTCGTCCATCTTCTTGCGGTCAGCTTCTATCTTTTTGATTTTTGCTTGTCGCTCCTGCTCTCGCTGCTGGACAAGTCTTTGGACGTTATCGTCGTGCGATGGAGCTGTTGAGCAGGCCGTGATAGACAAAGTGATGGCTAGAGCAATCAAGATTGTATTCATACTGTTATCCTTTTGCCTTACGTTTCAATCGTCTTGCACTTATCTCAAAAACGCCGCTGAACATGGGGTCATCTTCACTCTCGAACAGCTCCGACATAGAGAGATTCTGGAGATCGGATCTGCTATGAATGCCAGTCAGAAGCCACTGGAAGTCACAGCCCAATGCTCTACATAGTTTTTCAACTTTCAAATGATCGTGCGGGAGTGAGGTTCCCGACACCCAGTCTGACATAGTTACAGGAGTTACTTCTGCCATTGCCGCAGCAAAATCTACTACGGTGAGATAGCCGATCCATGACTTCCACACGAGATCCATTTCTGAAAACTTGAGTCGCCAATCGAGTAGATCGGCAAAGTGAAGAGCAAATCCAATAAAATAGAAAATGCTAAGGATTCGGAGATACAGTCCCAAAGCTAATACCTCGTTGGCAGTTTCTGCTTAAACATCTCCACACCCGCGCCAACATCAACTCTCCATTAAGTGGCAAAAGCAAGAATGTGACCGTCGGAATCCATTACATAACCAGCACGACCACCCCAGTCTCTTGGCCTAATTGGATCAAGCTCTTGTGCTCCTAACTTCAGAGCTGTGGCAAACAGGCGCTCTGGTTCTTCTACGCGAATATATAGCTCTGCTCTAGGAACATTACTTCCAGCAAAGGTATCAGGTATTTTATCACCTAGAAGTCTTTTAATCCCTTTTTCGGGCATCAGACCAAGGATGTGAGCCTCTGATAACTTAAACTCGGTCATTCCTGGCACATGAAGCAGTGGATTCATTCCCAGAACTTGCTTGTAAAACTCAGTGCTTTTATTTTGATCTGAGACATATAAGATGGTGTGAACGATCATTCCTTGCTCCTACAATTTGAGTAAGCTCTTCAATTGTTCATCTGGTCTTAGATCACCACATCTGAACTCCATTACTTTTTTTCTGGTTGGATCTGTAAAATAGGTTAGGTGTACTAACGTACCAAAGGTGTCTGATAGCTCAAGCGCACTGATAACGAATCCAGATTTTAATTTAGGAACAATGACGGAAGAATTGGTAGCTGCATGACGACTGTAGATGATTTGAAAGCCTTCACTTTTAACAACCTCAATCATGATCTTGAGCAGTTTTTTGTATAGTCCCCGGTTACGGTATTCTGGAAGTATTGCCGAATTAACCTGATAAAACTTTTCAAAGGACTCCTGCCGCCCAAAGCTCCAGCCGATGATCTCGTTTTGATGATACAGAACTAGGGCCGCAGTAAACACATTGGACAGTCTCTCAGATAACTGCTTTTGTTTTTCTTTGTCGAGCTCGGATAGAATCTCTTGCGAATTA
This sequence comes from Bdellovibrionaceae bacterium UBA2316, assembly GCA_002345205.1. Taxonomy (GTDB): domain Bacteria; phylum Bdellovibrionota; class Bdellovibrionia; order Bdellovibrionales; family Bdellovibrionaceae; genus UBA2316. Next base: position 2,940 of record DDVI01000116.1, read on the forward strand.
AAATCGAGAGTGTCAGGAAATAACCTCGGACGATTTTTTGCAAACCAAGGTCGAAACTCTTTTAGTGGTATTTGGTGAACAACAAGGTGGTCACTCAAGGTCCAGTTTTTGAATGAGTGCTCAATCATGATGATTCGTCCCCTTTTCTGATTCTTCAACAGTGACATGAGTTAATTCAGCCATGCGGTCATCAACTTCATCTGCACCAACCGAATCACCTGCGTCGAAAAAAATCTTCTTTGCTTGGCTATAATAGATTAAGGCTTCGTCAGTATTTGAATGCCTGCGGACATCACCCAAAAGACGATTTGCACAAGCGAGCATGATCAAGTCAGACTGCTTCAACGACAAACTCATGCACTCTTCTGCATATTTTTCAGCCTGATTATAATTGCCCATGAGTTCGTTAATCTTCCCGTATTCATAAGTATTTGCTGCAATTGAAAGAATATCGTCCGTATCGATAAGTTGTTTTTCGATATTCAACCACTCTAGCGCTTTTTCATAGCCGCCAGCTTCTCTCTCTACCATGCAGAGCTGATGTGCATATCGGTGATTACGGTGTTTGTCGTAGAGACGTAAATATATGCTCCGCGCCTCTTCGATTCTGTTAAGTGCTATTAGCGCATAACATGAATTTGATTCAAGATTGTCTCTACCTTCGCCTTCTGCTCTAGCAATCAATTCATTCCAAACATTCAAAGCCTTTGCGGGTTGACGTTGGTCCATATACATCCACGCTCTTGATTCTGTATTGTCCTCAATCAATTTCATAATGACCGATCTCCACTGTCGTTCTCGAACAAAAAGTGCTTTGAGTCTGCAACTTCTCGGTATCCAAGATTCTGATAAATTTTGTTTGATGTTGGGTTTGATAAGTCTGTGTAAAGCACACAGAACTTTTTACCGGAATCGAGCATCTTCTGACTCAAATGAGCCACAACAGCAGAAGCAAAACCCTTTTTTCTTAAGTTCTTTGGAGTATATACTGCGCTTACCGAGACTCCATTTTGAGTTGGGCGACCAACATGGGCCATCGATACAGGCATTTCATCGACCAACCAAACATAGGCAAGCTGGTTTTCGATTGCTCGAATGGCCTGGGGTCGTCGTTCCGCAAAAGATTTTCGCTCAATCGGCGGCAATGATTCATCTCCAAACTCAACAAGCCACTGAGCGATGAGGTCGGCCTCTTCAATTTGAGCTAGGCGCAATCGGCCTATAGTGTTTGGAATGATGACTTTCTCAATCTTATAAATCTTCTGACCCATTCCAAGCTTTTTAGTCTTCCCAGAAAGTTTGGACCAGATAGTCGAAAATGCTTCTGACTCTACCGCAGGGCCAACAACTCCCGGGAACTCGGCATGAATCTCTCTTAAATGTTTCGCTAGAAACTCAAGCTCATCTGTCTTCGCAAAAGTAATGACCAAATTCATCGGTGGCGTTTGGACTGCCGCTGTCACTGTATGACCATCCTTCAAAATCCTTATAAAGACCGGCGGAATTTTGGGTGGTTCTTTAGCTCTCAAAATGTTGCCGCAAAGACCAAGCATGAGGCTGTTAGTGGGCTCATCACGATAGAGCAAGGGACCGGCGTGTTCCAGAAACTCATTTGGCGATGGGTCGTGAACAACAGTCAGTGCCATATTACCCACTTATCTTTTGCCATCGTCCCCACCCCATAAAAAAGCCCGAAAGTGACCGGCGGCCAAGCCTTCGGGTTCAACGTTTTCGTCCCCAATTTTCACTTTTGGATTTGCCGCTTCAGAACGGCGGCGAAGACTAACTCATTCAAACCAGTATCAAATTCCCAAAAACTGATTTGAAAAATCCCGGGTAACGTAAAAAATTTTGTGCC
>DDVI01000083.1:0-1254 GCA_002345205.1 Bdellovibrionaceae bacterium UBA2316
TCACACAATTTTAACAACAACCAATGATAAACTAAATTTTAGGATGAACTAATTCGGACTTTGTTCTTCCTATCCTCTTAGTTAGGAGGCCATCTGACCACATGCTAAACAGATCATCCTCTTTCTTTGATAGCTCTGTTAGTCGGCCTAATGTATTTTGCTTAAGCTCCCCTGTTTGCCCCTATGGCTTTTATTTGCAGCAACTAAGTGCTCCATTATCGAGTCGACCACTTTATCCTGGAGTTGGATCCCCTTTACCAGCTCCTTCATTTTCCGCCAGATTTGATTTTACGATATATTTACTTGTTTAATCTTACTCTGTTTGTGAAGGCGTTTACCATCAATGCAATGATAGCAATGGTATTCCCTCTTCTCGCCCGTAGAAACGTCTGCCTTGGTGGGCGTATCGTTATTTGGTCTTACATCGGCTGCCGTTACAATCCTACGGCTGATAAAATTCATCTTTGTTATCGAATTAAAATCCAAAACGGCGTTGAAACTAAAAAGTTCACTACCCACGGCGACTGAATCGCAGAGAAATTAATGCGCACGTTAGGACGAAAAAAATAGTTAAATCCAACAGCATGCTTGTTTTACCTGCGACTGCTACCAATTTAATGGAGCTTAAAAAATCAGAACCTATTGCAACGGAAGCAGTTTTGCCCCCGGAAATTTGATTTCTGCATTTTTATAGACGCTCGGGGCGGAAAAAATCTCCGCCCGCTCTGTTTTGCGGAGATTTCGTAGTTTTTTAAATTTCACTTAGGAAGAGGTTATTTTACGTCAATTAAAACTGCTATGCAGTCACCATTGGTCTTACCTTTTTCTAAATAACAAGATAAATTTATTTTATTCTGTTTTAGCATTAGACTTAAATTTAGAAGATCAATACTGGATGCACTAGCCAATTGAGTTGAAATGAATAGATTTTGATCTGGATGGGGTGCATTTAGATCTAATGTGTGTCCCGTGATTACTAAGCCATTTCTCCCATGTTTCATTCCTAATTGTAGGGTTGTTTCAAAGTGCTCTAAAGAAAAAAATTTCTTATTAGATGAGTTCGACACATAAATATCGGCTAAAGAAAAATTACTAATTAGTAAAATTAAAACTGCAATTGAAAAAAATGATTTCATTGAAAACTCCTCGTTTATTTATGTAAATACTGGTAGCACTTTTATAGCCAGTCAACGAATGGTAACCAAAGCTTTGAGGGGTTGCGGCAAAACGGCCTACAATCCTTTTAAACTGCGA
>DDVI01000083.1:1584-2473 GCA_002345205.1 Bdellovibrionaceae bacterium UBA2316
CCAACAAAATAGCTACTGGATGCCGTTGGTGCCCCGTGGACGCGATCATTTAAATTATCCTTGTTGATTTTAGGTTCATTGGCCCCAAACATTGCAAAAACGGATATATTCGTTTTTGACAAAAGGCTCGCTGCAAATGACCAAAAATCGACAAGGTGACATTAGTTTGCTAGTCAGCCTTCAGGTTTTATGAAATATTCATCAGACGTTTAGATTTTAAGAAGGAGTCGACGATGAGAGACACACTTGTTTTGTTAACGCTTATAATTTTTGGGTCTACGGCTTCGGCCGGATATAAAGGCATTCCTTCTTACGAATTCGACTACACCAGCACCTCAATCGAAAATGTGAAAGCGAAAGTAGACGAGTGCCGAAAAGCTATTGAAGACGAAAAGAAAAAAGTTACTTCGTCAGGTTACAAAATCGTAGAGGAAGCGGCGTGCATGTCGGAGACCTTCACTGACAAAGGAAAAACTTTCGATTCAGTTCGCGGCAAATTTTCCTTTCTTAAGTAATGCCGTCAAACACTTGTTTGCAAGGCTCTGAACGCAAAAATGGCCCTACCAATTTAGGCAGAGCCATATAGGTCGTCCCATTCCAAAGGGTTCAGCTCCCTATATTAAGATGAAGTATTTTGAGACTGGCTTTTGAACCGATTGATCATAGAAAAGATAAGATAAGATTTTCGATGCAAGGGATTCTTCCAATTTAAAAAACTCCTATGAAAATCAGAAGCCTTTGTCAGGCAAAACCATTAAGGATATTTTATTCGATTTTAAGGTACGAACTAAGGCATCAACAAGATTTATAAATAAGAGTTAATTAATTTTTTATCCCTAGTAACTTTACTGTCCCGCTTTTTTGTTAGTCCGCAGATTGAGAATCAAAG
>DDVI01000083.1:2834-4952 GCA_002345205.1 Bdellovibrionaceae bacterium UBA2316
TCGGACTTTGTTCTTCCTATCCTCTTCATGCACTTGAATTAGTTTGCAATAGTGTTTTATGATAAGGAGGGCTGTTTTTAAGGAAAAAGGTTTATATGGAAATTGATAAGCTATCTGTTGGGCGGGCGGAAAAGAGTTCATGGGTTATGAATCATGTTCTTAACCCGTCCTATATGGTCACGATGGTATCTGAAATTGATGCGACTTTACTCGAGTCACTCAGGGAAAAAGCCAAAATTAATGAAACTGCCGCGCCATCATTTACGGCATTGGTCATCAAAGCTGCGGCTTCAACGATGCAAAAAAATCCAGAAGCAAATCGGGCTATTTTGGGTCCTCCTTTTTTTAAAGGACTCTATCAGTTCCGCTCAGTCGATATTAGTGTCGCTGTTGAAAAGAGTCTGCCTTATCTTCCCGGACAGGCGTTTGCAACGCCCATTGAAAAAACGCTAGAAAAATCACTCGTTGAAATTACCGAAGAGCTTCGCCAATTGGCCTCTTGTGATGAATCAAACAATTTAAGATACCGCATGTTTATGCGTGTTTTGAAATATGTTCCGCGACCCTTTAGTTTAATGATAATCAACGCGCCTTATTGGTTTCCATTTCTATGGGCAAGGCATCGAGGTTGTGCTTGTTGGGTTAACTCTCCTTCAAAAGCAGGAGCCGACTTAGTCATGACAACATGGCCGTGGCCCATTACATTTTCTTTTGGTGTCGTTAAAAAAAGGCCCTTTGTCGTAGGAAATGAAGTACAGGTTCGTTTGACAATGCCAATTGTTATGGTTTTTGATCGAAGAATTATGGGGGGAGGACCCGCTGGTCGCATTTTTGCCCAGTTTAAGCAAACTTTAGAATCCGCTCAGTTCTGAATATGATGGCATTTGAAATGAATCGGCCATTATTTTTTAATGACGTCTTCGAGTTTAAATCGGCTTGAACGAACATAGTTATTTTTATCTTTTGATTTTCCAATTCGCAATGCCCAAACCAAATGTTCATTGTTGCTTATTTTAAAGTAAGTCTTCATCAAGTCTGCAGCAGTACCTAAAAAATTTCTGTCCGTGATATCGACTGAGGTTGGAATCTTGTTATTTTCAAACTGAAAGGGCATCAACGAAGCCAGTGTGTTGGGTTGCACCGCATAGCCGTTTGCATTGAGATACAACCAAGCACGCATTGAAGTTCGGCCGGTATTTATTAAGGACGTTTCAAATATTTCAGACCGAGGAGTGCAAAAAATTACCAGACCAGCGCTATTGAAATAGTTTTTTTGAGCCAATAACTGAGTCACTTTTTTTAGGCCTGCATGATAAAAAAAAGGTATCAAAAGGGGACAACGCATCATCATTTTAAGCAGAAATGCTTCAAATAAATTTAAATGTAATTCGGCGAGTTTAATTCCATTTCTGGTCTCGCTTTTATTAGAGTCACTTATTCGTACCATTTTTAGAAAGTCTCGGGCCGCCTGAGAATATTTCCAAAGATAAAGTTCACTCGTTTTTAAATAGGAAATAAAGTCTTTATCAGTGGGTTTCGCGTGGTATATTGATATATCGGTCGAGGCTATTTTGCACTGCAAAACTAATTCGTCATACATTTCTTTTGGCAATTGAGCATTTTCATACTTCATGCGACTAGTCCAACGGCCATAATAAGTTCCGACCAGTGGATCAAATTTTACATCTGATTTTTTTGTAAAATGAACTCGCGCCCAACACGCAAATTCCTGATCTTTTTCAGTTGAATTAATAAAATCGTAGTGTGTTTCAAAATTGAACCCTGTTGCTTCAATAATGATGGTTTCAAGGACCATTCCTAAAGATATATAAGATGCAGAATTGCAAACATTAAAGAAATGCATGGCCATCTGATCGCTATGCCAAATACTCATCGTGGTTTCATTTTCAATTTTAAATTTAAAGGGCTGGCAATTGTCTCCAGATGGGGCACGTTGGGCCGCAGCGATTAAATGTTTCAGCATGTTCTTCATCAGAAAAAAGAATAGCATTTTATTGAAAATGAGCAAAGACGAAGTTTTAATGTTTGACCTAGACTTCAATTCAAACAAAGAGGTCTAGTTTAAATTTTTCACTTCCTGCATATGCACTTGACTGG
>DDVI01000057.1 GCA_002345205.1 Bdellovibrionaceae bacterium UBA2316
CCTGCTGACGGTTTCAATGCCGTCATTAGATGAATTTGACTTTTTAGGGTTTAAGTAGAAAAACTCGGAACTTTCCTCAATTTCACGGTATGGATTAAAGAATTTAGACTTTAAGAAAATGTCCCAATAGTAATATTTAGTGCTTCTTGGCGTTGGGGATAGGCAATCCCAAAAGAACGATCTAGAAATAAACCCAAATTTTTTTGCATAGATCACCGCCGTGTTGAGGCATTCGTTCTTACTCATCTGAGTTGCCATTATCTTTTCTATTAGACAATTGGGGTAGTAAAACGAAATGACCACCGGTGAGTTTTCCGTTCTCAAACTTTGATTCTTGCCATAGATATTGATATTAGAGCATTTAAGTTGAATTAATCCTGTCAGAAAAAGTCGGTATCATATTTATACACAATAAAAAATTGTTTAGACTAAAGTTATTTAATTTAAAGTCCGAAACTTTTAGCGAACCAATCTTAAGGGGAGCCATCTCATGTATCGCTATACGGCTATCGCTATTCTATTGTTTACTCAGTTAGTCCTTGCTCAAAACAACTCTGATCAAGTCGTGGTCTTTCCCAACAAAACCTATCGTGGCTCTTTTAAACCAGTTAATCAAGCGACAGAGACTATAAAGGTTATCCCCGACGCGATCAAAAATAATTTCGTAATTAAGATGAAAAACGCCGATGGAAAGAATCATGAAAACGTCGTCTGTACAGGCGGAATCCTACAAAAGTATAGCTGTGGTCTTAGAAACTTGGCTAACTTACTATACAGAGAGTTGTTTCGTGTAGAGTATGCCGAAATCACTTGGAACGGTAAGAAGGTAGTTGATGCAAGTACGTTCAACAAAAATGTCGCCCTACTTTCAGTTTCGGTAAAACCAGAGTTAAATAACTCCCTGGTGATAAAATATAAGGGATTTTTTACCTCGTTTTTTTCACTTGGAATATACCGTCCTTCCTCACCGAAGGACACTACTGCTCCGACGATTTTGACTCAGCTACGTAGTAATACGTTCACAAATCAAAAATCGGTGACAGTAGAAATTCAAGATGTTTCAAATGTCACATCCACAGTGTCAATCAATGGGACTGTCATTAAGTCTTCAACGGCAAAAAGTTTTACTTTTGATCTTATTAACGGAAACAACAATATTGAAATCAAATCTCAAGACCAGTTTAACAATATAGCTTCGCCGGTGTTGATTTCAAATGTCGTTTTAGATCAAGCGAGCCCAAGCATTGCACTGTCTTCGAATGCTCCCGTTTATGTTAATTCACTTCCTAAAACAATAGCGGTTCAACTTATATCAAGTGAGGCTCTAAAAACGCTAGTTGTGAATTCAAACCAGGTCTCCCTGGATGAGAGCGGGAAAATTGGCATTTACAGTATAAGCATTTCTCAATCCGGCGCTAACGTTATCTCTGTTCAAGCGACCGACCTTGCCGGTAATGCATCAAATCAAAATTTATCTCTTTCCGTAATATTGGATAATGTAGTTCCTGCTATTTCTTTTGGCATAGCTGATGGTACCTTAACTAATCAAAGCTTACTTGTAATTCCAGTCAAAATTACAGAGGCCAATGATGTTCACTCTATAATCAAAGTGAATGGTATCGACGTGCTTCGAACCGGTGCTAAGGAATTTGATTTTGAGGCAAGCCTTTTACTAGAGGGCGAGAATCAGATTCAAATTGAAAGTACAGATATTGCCGGGAATGTATCTAGCTCTCCGATATTAAAGATACAAAGAGACACCGTTGCACCTGTATTGACGATCACTTCTCCAGTACCGAATCAAATATTGCAAGATATCCAGTTTACTTTGTCGGGCTCGTTTAGCGAGGTGGTAAGCAAACTAAAAATAAACAATAAAGAAGTAGCTTTATCGTCAGATAAAAAGTCATTTTCCATTCAGTATTTAACGCAGTACGAAGGAGTCCAAGAGATCCAGTTTTTAGCCGAAGACTTAGCCGGAAATATTTTAGAAAAGTCTATCTCTATAGAAATTCATTCGCCCTTGCTTGTACCAGAGTTAATTTCTTTAACTCAAGTTGACGACCACGTTATTATTCACGGCGGACAGCAAGCCTCAAGACCCGGTTTAACGATCAAAGCCAGCGAAGGTTTTTTAAGCTTTAACACTGATGAATCCGTTGTAAACCCGGACGGCAGTTTTTCATTAAAGCTGACCCCATTTCAATCGGCGACAGTTTCTGTTGAAGACCCAAGAGTGAACCAAACTTCGTCCATCGTAGTTCAATTTAGCGGCATTACAAAGCTCTCTGGTATTATTCGTGATATAAACGATGTGGCCATTCCAAATGTGACTGTCTCTCTATCTGGAACCACGTTTCAAACCGTCACTAATGGCCAAGGGGCATTTAGTTTTGAACTTAATATCTCTGGTGACCAAACGCTAAACTTTGATGGCTCAACGGTCCCGACTTCTTTTACTGGACCGAATCGATACTTTTCAAAGTCTTCAATGTCTATAAATCTTGGGTACGCCCAGCAAAACATTTTAAATAGACCTGTTTATCTGACTCCGACTCTTTTAGATGGAACGCAGACGCAAGTTATAGCTAATCAGCCGGTCAATGTCAGCAGCTCACACGCTCCTGGGGTAGCATTAGCTGTCCCCTCTAACGCGAGTGTATTCCCCTCTGGCTCTGGTCAAGGCAGTATCAATATTATGACCATTCCTTCGGATAAAGTCACAGTACCAGTTCCAGCCAGCGCAGTTCCAAATGAAGTGGTTTCTTTGGAGCCATCAGGATTAAAATTTAATCAACGAGTAGAGCTTACCTTGCCGAATTCCTATGAGCTTAAGCCAAACACGGATATGGTCATCTTTAGTATGAATTCTGCCAAAGGCGCTTGGGAAATTGATGGTATCGCCAAAGTTTCTAGCGATGGACAAAAAATTAAGACCCTTCCTAATCAAGGAATCTCCCATTTTAGTATCGTTTATGCCGTTCCTTTGATGCCGACTTTGACTGGGTTAGTTGACAGTAACCTAAACGCTGTTGATAGCAGCAAAGATTCCTACGAAACAAGTTTGCAACTTCCATCGTTTAAAATGGGAGACGAATCGTTCTCGCCGCAATTGAAATACAAATCAAACTGGGCAAACCCCACTGCGTTTGTGTCTAATTATATCGAAATTCCAGAAAAGACGATTACATATTCTAAGTCTTCGGCGTCACAAACAAGCTCCTATAGCTCAGTATATGTAGGACAAACGTGCGATATTTTCCGGTGCTATTCTCGTTATGCAGATTTTTATACAAACACGTTCTATAATTCGAGCGTAAACCAGCTTTCTAGTTACGTGCCGAACGGAATTAAATCTCAATTCTTCATTAGCTCGATTAAGTCCAGCGATATCGCAACCGGAAATATTTCTAGTGATCTATCGAAAGTAACGACCGAAATTTTCGACGATGGCGAGCGTAAGGGTCTAGTTTCAAAAATTGCCAATTTCTCTGACCTAAGCCAATTTTCTGCTTTACCGATGAGAAACATGGTGTCTTATGCTGTTGAACTAAAAGATCCAAGTACGAACAAATACCTTGAATCGGGACTTTATCCATCGCTAGCGAGGTATCAAATTCAGTTAAAAAATCTTACGATAAAAACCGTTCAAGACAGCGTGACTAACAAAGGAAGATTTGATTCTAGTTATATTCCCGTAGACCAAAGAAATATTCAGCAGAATACGACGACCACAAAAACCACGCTTGAAACCCAAGTGCTAAGCGACTTCCTTCCAAAAGATGTTACTGCAAACGTCGTAGTTCAAAACAAAGTTGAATCTGAATCCGGTCGCGGATGGAAAATTAACGGATACCAACAAATTCTAAATCCAGCAGCACGAAATATCGTAATTGAAGAAGCCGATGGCTCAGTGAGTACCTACGAGCTAAGTAATATCATTTCAACGGTCTATCAACCTAACAATGCTTCGATAAAATTAGACCAGGCTTTAGATTTCTCTCAGTGGCCGAAAATAGTTACAAGCTACGTTTCTGATAACGGAAAGAGTTACTTAGGAGAAGTTGATTTATCACAAGCTCAGCCATCTTCTATTTTAGGCCTATATGAAATAGGCTCAGCTTCCGGATCGCTTGGAAATCAGGGCACTTATATTTGTATCGAGTCCAATTACACTGGATCATTCTCTTCCACTCGACACTCATACCTTTTTCAACCCCAACTGTCCAATTTAAGAAGGGCCGCAAATGGTAGATGGATTGCTTCTGATTCAAGATCGCATAGAGTAATCGAAATCGGATCGGCACCTAAAGATATCGCGGGAAAAAATGCGTCCATCGAGGAAGTGCTAAGTTTAAATTTTGGCATTGAACGTATCGATGCAAATTTAGACGGCGTAAATCAAACGTGCCAATCGGTGTTCGGGGCTGGCTGCGGAATGCCGGTCGTAGATCAGGCAAATTTATCGTGCACTTTAGCCCTACCTAATGAATGTCCTCCGGGAGTCATCTGTAAACCAAGTCCACCTAAAAAATTTATCGCTAGCACTGGTGATGGTTACCTTTCTACCTATGAAGGCGACGACGTTCAGGGCCTTGCGAACTCAGGTCCGAATGGGATTGGTCTAAATTCTCCACAAGGGGTGGCGATAGATAATCAGAATAATATCTATATTGCCGATTTTGGAAATAATCGCATTAGAAAAATAGATGCCCAAACCTCGACAATCTCTACTATTGCTGGAAATGGACAAAATTTAAATTTTCCAGAAAATCCTGGGTTAGGCACTAGCGCGTCGATTTATCACCCGAAACAACTTTTACTCAATTCTCAAAATGAATTATTTATTTCAACCGAGAAAGGATTGATTTTAAAACTTAAAACAAACGGACAAATTGAAAAAGTCGCTGGATTGCCTGTGGAAGAGGGCGGTGTTTTTGCAAACCAAACAAATGCTCTTGTAATGGCTTTGAATAATCCAAATGGAATGGCCATTGATGAATTAAAAAATTACCTTTATGTTGCTGATACTGGTTATCACCGTGTAGTTAGAATCGACCTAGTCAACCAACAAGCTGATGTTATCGCCGGTAATGGTAGCTGCAACTTGCAAGTTAGCGGGGATGGATTTGCAGCGACGAGCGCTCCACTATGCAGTCCAACTTTTTTACATCTTGATAATGACAAAAATCTGATTGTCCAAGAATCGGGACGAAAGGCAATACGTAAAATTCAGTTTACTGAAGATAATCAATCACAAGACCTTACCTTTATTGCTAGTAGCAAAGATTTGTCCGTATTGGTTAAACACGCTGATGGATCTTGGAGCCGAAAATATCGTGACGGCTCAAGTGTTACATTTAGTTCTCTAGGTCTTCAGGTGTCCTCTACGGATCGCCTTGGCAGACAAAATATCTTCAGCTATGACACGGAAAACAAGATCTCTAAAATTAGTTTTTTCACTGGACAAGAAATTACCTATTTCTACAGCGGTAGACTTTTAAATCGAATTCAAGATAGCTCAGGTCGATCCACCCAGTTTAGCTACACCGATGGAAAACTAACCAACGTTAGACTTCCAGACGGCACCGAAAAACAATTTGAATACAATGAAAAAGGAATGCTCATTTCTGAAGAAAACCAACTTGGCCAAAAACTCACGATCGATTACCAATCAAGTAATCGTGTGAACAAAATAAAACTAGCTGATAACAAAGAAGTTCAATGGAACGATGCCGTTTCCAAAACTCTCACTACGGGATCAAATGACAATAACTTACTTAAAGGTGTTGGGTTAGCAAGCAATCAAGGCAATTCTCAAATCACGGATAGTAATGGCGGCACCACTGTCTTAGTGCCTGACATTAATGGATATACTTCTATTGCTTCAAATGCGATGGGGGCGCAAACTACAATAAATCGGGATTTTGAAGGTTTACCTCTAGCTATTGTTCGCCCAACTGGGCATGCAACCCATTTTTCTTACGATCCGTTAACTAGAGACGTGGCTTCAACGAGTGAGTATTACAATTTAGATACCGATCCGGTCGTAAGAAAATTCACTTACAATTCATTCGGTCAAGTTTTGACCGAGACTCAATCTGTTAGAGGTGCAGCGGATCAAACCACGGTAAAAGAATACTCAAGCGAGGGACTACTTCTTAAAGTGACTTCTCCGGACGGAAGTAAAATCGAAATGACCTACGATACCAACGGTTTCATGAAAACTAAGACCATGTTCCCGTCCCTAGCAGCGGCCGGCCCGACAACGACGTTTATAAGAAATCAAAAGGGCTGGGTTACAAAACTTATTGGTCCCGATAGCAAAGAGGTCAATTTCTCGTATGATGCTGCCGGAAATGTAATTGAGAAAATCGAAAATATCTCGGTATCAACAACCGCTATAACGAAATTTGAATATGATATTTTTAATCGTCTGACTCAGGTGACCTCCCCTAAAAACGAAATCACCAAGTATTCGTATGATGAACTAGGAAATCTTCTTTCCGTTGTCGACCCAAAGAACAGGATGACTAGTTTTGAATACAATAGCCGAAATCAACTGATTAAGAAAACAGACGCTTTTGGCGCGATAGTCGAAATGAATTACGATGGCAACGGTAACATGACCTATATGAAGGACCCTAATGGTAAGGTTAGGTCGATGCAGTATAACTTGGTGAATGACTTAACTCAGGTCACTTTACCCGACGATGTCATCACATACATTTACGATGTTCCCGGAGAAAAAGCGATATCGGCAAGCAACAAAAATTCTACTATTTCTTATTTTAGAAATTTAAAGGGCCAGAATTTGAACGAATCTATTTCGGGCGCTGGTGATCTGTCAAGCTACCCTGATTTTTACATATCATCAGAATACAATCGTCGTGATTTGCTGTCAGAGCAACAAACTCCTGTGGGAAATATTTCCTATGGCTACGATGAACTTAATCGCCTAACCAGCATGAACGCATTTTCAAAAAGCTACATTTTTAAATATGATGGAGCTTCACGACTGAGCGAAGTCATAAGAGGAAATATTAAAACTAGCTACGCTTATCAAGATCAGCAGCTTAGAAAAATTACTCATGCTAACTCTAGCGTGTCGCTAGCTGAGTATGAATACAGCTACGATTTACGAAACTATCCGACACAAAAAAGGTCTCTGGCTAGCGTTGTCGACTATGGTTACGATCAAAATGGCCAGCTAATTCAGGCAAGCGGCGGTGCAGTCAGTGAAACTTACAGTTATGACAATATTGGAAATCGAATTTCTGATCAAAATCGCACCTACGAATACGACATCACGGGCCAGCGCTTAAATCAGGACTCGTTCTTTACGTATCAATATGACAATAACGGCAACTTAATAGATAAAATTTCAAGGGACGGACTAAAAGAGTCACATCACTATGAATATTCAAGTCTGAATCAGCTGATAAAGGTGCAGGTAATGAGTGGTTCAATCGGATCACTTGCCACCGTGCGAGAGATTAGCTACGCTTATGACGTGTTAGGACGAAGAATGCAAAAAAGCGTAAAG
>DDVI01000081.1 GCA_002345205.1 Bdellovibrionaceae bacterium UBA2316
AGGTCACGAAAGAAGTCTAATATAGGGCCTGGCACCTTTTTGCCTTTTTGGGCATCGGATTGTTTAGAGGAGTTGGCCGTTTTTGATTTCGAAGACTTTGTCGCTAAGTACGTCGACATCGCGTTTGTCGTGGGTAATGAGTAATACTGGTATGTTTTGTTCTTTGATGAAATCGCGGACGAGTTCGCGGCTTTCTTGCTTGAGCTCTTCGTCTAATGCGGAGAATGGTTCATCTAAGAATAGCATACGTGGTTTACCCACTACGGCCCTGGCCATTGCGACTCGTTGTTGTTCACCACCTGATAACAGAGGGGCCTTTTTATTAAGAACGTGTTCAATTCGTAGTTTTTTGGAAATTCCATTTAACTGATTTTCAAAGTCAGTGCTATTAACTTTCTTGGCTTCTGCTGCGAACTGGATGTTTTCGTAGGCTGTCATGTGCGGGAATAAATCGTACGTTTGGAAAACAACGCCGATATTTTTCTGCCCAGGAGACAAGCGTCCTAAGTCTTCCCCGCCAAACACCCATTTGCACTCTTTGACGTTCTCTAACCCCAAAAGTCCACGGAAGACGCTGGTTTTACCCGAACCTGATGGTCCCCATAAAACGTTAACGCCAGAATCTAGCAGTTCCCATTTTTCAATACGTACTGAAAAATCGCTATATTCAATAATTAATTTTTCGACTAACGACAATTTGTACTCCACGGAATGCTAGAAACACTAGCAAGCCTATCACTAACAAAATAAATGACAACAACGAAGAAAATCCAATTCTGTAATGACTCAAAAATGTTTCCGATAGCAACGCTAATGATATATCGCGATTCGCAATCATTTTTGAAATACCGTAATCACCCGTGGCCCAAAACGCCGCTATTCCCGAATATAAGAACATACGTTTATGCGTTAACGGAAAAATAACTTTCCAAAAAATCAAATTATCATTGGCTCCCAATAAGCTTGCTTTTTCTTTATAACGTTGAAGTTCGATCAAGTAATTTCCGTAGCCCATTTTATATAAATAAATAACGTAGCTTAACATTAATCCTAGGATAATTTTCGCCAAAATATATAGTGAAGTGTTCGGGCCCAACACCAGAAAAGCAAACCCAATCAACGCTGTGCTCGGCGCTACGTAACCATTTAGGAAACGATGAAACCAATTAGTCTGATGTAAACGCGTAATTAACATTAGAAGAGCAAATATTCCGCACCCTACTCCGATAGCAATGGTCAAAGTCCCAATGATCCCGCTCGTAATTTCCTCGGTATATAATTCAAAATCGGCCCAGCTGGCGACACCTTCCCACACACCGCTGAAATACGAATAAAAGAAAACCAAATACAAAAATGAAAACAGATAGAAACTAAGGCGCGATTCTAAGTAGCGACTTTGCAAATGAGGATTTACATCGACTACAGTGTTGGCACTAAAGTTTATTAAAGAAAAAGCAAAAAGCATTAACGACTGAACTCCTGAAATTAAAACCGCTGTACTCCAATCATTATAAATCTTTATTTTTTCAAATATAAGAATTTCTAAATTGATTCCTTTTCCGCCGCCAACTACTAACGGAATAGCAAAACTACTAAACGCCGTCACAAAAACTAAAAAGAAAACCTGAAGGATATCTTTACGAATTAGTGGCCACACTACACGTAAATAAAAATGCCCACGGCTAGTACCCAAAATAAACGATACGTCCGACAACTTGGATAACTTAGTTTTCATGACCTCTTTTAAAATAACTCCACATAAGCCAAAGTTAATAAAGGCATGAACGATCACCACACCAACTGAGCCCATTGGAAACGGATCAATCAAACTCATTAATCCAATTAAAATAAACAAATTTGGAAGGAAGTTCGGAAGTAAAAAGAAAATATTGAAATTAAACCATTTCGAAAATCGATTTTCACAAAAAATTAAGCCTGGCGCCAACAACAAACCGCCAATGCATGAAAGAACAGCAGACCAAAAACCCTGCCAGATTGAATTTTTCAGGGCCCATAGAAACTCGTTCCAATCCCAACGCGTAGTCATTTGAAAATGAAAAAATAAAACTAAGAATGGACTTAACAAGAATAAAACAAGCAACCCTTGCGAAATCGACTGTGGATGATTTCTATTTTGCATTCTTGTCACCCCGTCGAATTGACGTCCATGATTTTATTAAAAAATCGACATCAGAGACCGACGGGATCTTGAACTCTGCCAGATGATTAAACTGCGCCAATGACTCAAACGGCGTCCCAACTTGCGCAGATTTAATAACTGGAAACATAAAGTTCTTGTTCATTATAATTTTCTGTCCCTCATCCGATAGCATCAGATTAATAAACTCTTCGGCCAAACTGCATTCTTTGCAGTCCAAAGGTATACCAGCAAATTCAAATTGGATAGGATGTTTTTCAGAAAATTTAAAGGCCTCGATGGAATGATTATTCTCGATCAATTGATGATACAGAGGAGAAGTTAAATATGAAAGAACGTAGCTGACTTGGCGCTTAGAGAAAAATCCATATGCTGTCGACCATGATGGTGAAAAACTATGAGCTTGATTCATAATCTGCTCTAGGTATTTTTCACCCTCGTCTTTACCCATGGCATCGTAAACCCAGCTTAAAAACTGCATCCCAGGAGACGATGTTCTTGGGTCCATCAATGCTATTTTACTTTTATAAATAGGTTTCAGCAAATCTTTTAACGATTTCGGCGCCGGCAAAGGATCTTCTTTACGGCCAACAAATGCGATCACGCCCCAATCAAACGGGACAAAGTAATTATTTGATAACGCCGGACGAATAATTTCATCGATTTCTAATTGCGAGAAATCTAGTTTACGCCAATTGATCTCGGATAAGGCTTTTTGCAAATCATATTGATCTAAACCAATCACCAGATCGGCGCCTAACGTGGCACCTTCAAGTTTAATTCGTTGTAATAAAACTCCAGAATCAGCAGCTTCAACAAATTCCACTTTGCAATTACAAATCTGTTCGAACTTTCTCTTTAAATCGTAACCTGGTCCAAGTTTCGATGTGAACGAAGAGTAACCATATACTCGTAGTGTTTTTTGAGTCTCATCAACTACAGCTTTGCGATTAAAAAAACTTAAGACAAGAACAAAGAAAATACTAAAAATGAAAATGATAAAATGCTGCATCTACCACCACAATCCGCGACGGCGTTTATAAAAATAGTAGTCAACGCCCAAGCAGCGTCCAGCACCAATCCAAGCCATTACAAAATGTAACGCCAGAAATGTTTTATTTAAATCCTCATACGCCGGGCCCATTATAAATATCATATTGAGCGACAGCAAAACCCCTAACACAGCAACCGGTCGTACCACATAGCCAATTAAGTATGAAATTGCGATCGCGAATTCAAAGCCCGTTACTAAAAACGCCAAGATTTGCCACTGTGGAATCATTTGCGTAGTGATGATAACTTTGTACCACTCCGGCGCCTGACTTAATGGTAAGAATTCAGAAATTGTTTCCGCTATTTTTGGCTTGTTTAAAAAATCAGACGTATATTTCAACATCGCCGATTGTAAATAATAGTAGCCCAAAAAAATACGCAGAAATGAAATAGGAACTAAATGACCCACGTATTTTACGCTATCAAGAAATGAAACAAGCATTGTTTAATTATTGATGATTTTTCAAACCCGTACAAGTGACATTGAATTCATATCCAGACTAACGAGAGACCAGACAAATTTCTGCCATTATAATTCCTGACAGTCAGTCAAAAAAATGTCGTCTAGCTTGCTTGAAATAATAGCAAGCCCGAGTCTGTTTACAGACCATTTTTTAAAAGAGCAGAACCAGAGAACGCATCGGACAGCAGAGAAGCGTTAATTAGTTAGTTTAGTAGGTAAATTTTATTTCGAGTTTTCAAAGTGCATTGCGGACAAAATGCTTCTTCTTTGATCGTCTTAGAATCATCACTGGCAACGTGATTGATCTCGAGCTCTGTGTCACAGAGCACACAATGATTTTGTGATTTAATAAACTCGGAATGAACCGGGTGATTAATATTTTCGAAATATCTTAACTTCTTTGCTTCCACTGCTTCCCCACTTTCAAAAATCCATTTTATGCTGTCCAAGAATTTTATGATTCCTAAAATTCAGACAACTCAAGTGTTGAAATTAGTTAAAGCAAAAGCGATGCCGAAACTTTTCTAGACTTTGTGATACCTAGACGTGATACCGGTTCTCTGCCGAAATAAGCAATTCATCAATGAAGTTTTGAAATGAGATTTTCTCAGCGTCTAATTGTTGTGGAAAAAATGAAGCCTTTGTCATTCCAGGAAGAGTGTTCGTTTCAATAAACACTGGACCACGACTAGTTAAAATCATATCCGTACGCGAGTAACCTAAACAACCAAAGCTCTTGTGCGCATGTAAAGCTAGATCTTGACACGCTTTTCTTTCAACTGAGTTAAGATCAGCAGGTGTGATTTCTTTGCTACCCCGGCCTAGGTACTTACCCTGATAATCAAAGTTGGCGCCAGCTTCCAAAAGAACCTCACTCGGCGCCAACGGCACTAGTTCATTTCTCTTTTCCCAAACACCAACCGTGATTTCGCGGCCGACAACAAATTCTTCACACATATAATCGTGTTCTGTTGATTTTGTGATCTCGCTTATTGCTTTTTCAAGGTCAGTTTCTGATGAAACAATAAACAAACCGAAGCTAGACCCATTAGCGTTTGGCTTTAAAACAATTTTCTTTTTATCAGAGAAAAATTTCCTCAATTTACTAACCGATTCCACAGAGCCAAAATGCACTAGTAACTCGCTGGCTAATGACATGTTTTGTGCTCGAGCCGCTTCTTTAGTTTTTGCTTTATTAAAGCAAAGACGACTGGCTTTAGCACTTGAACCCGTGTATGCCAATTTGTGTTTTTCAAAAAATTCTTGGTAGGTTCCATCTTCCCCAGCGGTTCCATGCAACGCTAGAAAACTGATTTTGCCGGTTAACAATTGAACAGTTTCATTTAGATCATTTGCAACCGGGGTCGACTGGGGTTTGAATTCCTGAACAAATGGATTCTTGTGAGCCAGCAATTCATCTTTAGAAACTTTGAACCAATGTCCTTCCAAATTGATGAAATAAATATCCGGGTTATGAAAATAATTAACCACATTCTGTGCTGATGCTACAGAAACCATGCGTTCATTCGAAGTTCCACCAAAAATCAATGCTACTTTTTTCGCGCTCATATTTTTCCCTACGCCATTTCGACTAATTCTTTAATCATATTTCCGATACCGTTGAATACAGGCCCAAAGCTTGTGTTATGCATGAATGCCGGAGTCGTAATAATTTTGTTATCTCGGTCCGTAATGAAATCATTGACCGGGCATTCAACGACGTCCACGTCCCAGCGTTTCAACTGATTAAAGTTATCTGATTTTGGACCCAAAGTAATAGTAATTCCTTTGCCCGCGAGACATTTAGCCAAAAGGATCGGAGCGATACATACAGCTGCAATCGGTTTTTCGGCTTTATGGAAATCGAGAATAGCACGATTCACATCAGGGTCTACGGTACATTCTATTCCCAATGAAGCCCAATTGCAGAAATGAAGTGCAGTACCAAATCCGCCAGCGATCACCAAAGCGTCGAAATCAGATACCACCAGCGAGTTAAGTTCTTGAATTTGCCCACGACTAATGCGAGCCGCTTCGACTAACATGTTACGCGTTTCTGTTTTGCTCGTCGTTTGAGTTAAATGATTAGTGACCGGAACATCTTTGTTTAAAGAAAAACAAGTCACTTTAGCTTTAGCCAAATCAAGATTAGCCAATACACTAACAACTTCAGTTACTTCGGCCCCGTCTTTATGTCCACAACCTGAATATAATACTGCGATTTTTTTCATACCTCTTAGTTTAAGATAAAGTGTTGATTAAGCCAATACCTGTCGCTACGCTAAAAGTGTAAAAACTGAGGAGACCATATGAGTTCACTTTTTGATTTCACCGTAAAAAACGAAAAAAATGCTGACGTGCCGTTATCGACTTACAAAGGCAGCGTTGTCCTGGTGGTTAATGTGGCCAGCAAATGTGGTTTTACGCCTCAATATACCGGTTTAGAAGCCCTTTATAAGAAATTTAAAGACCAAAACTTTACGATTGTGGGGTTCCCTTGCAATCAGTTTGGCTTTCAGGAGCCAGGCACGAATGATGAAATCCAATCGTTTTGCAAAATGAATTACGATGTCACATTTCCGGTCATGGCAAAAGTAGATGTTAATGGCGACAATGCTTCGCCAGTTTATCGTTTCTTAAAAGAAAAAGCGCCCGGCATTTTAGGCACAGAAATGATTAAATGGAATTTCACGAAATTTCTGGTCGATAAAAATGGCAACGTTTTTCAGCGATACGCACCAAATACTGAACCTAAGGATATCGAAAAAGATATTTCGGCATTACTTAGCAAATAGGGTTACGTACAAAGCCAAAGTTTCCCGATCTATCCATAACCACGACGGAAACTGGAATCATTAAAGAAACATTAGCGCACATTCAGCTAAGACGAAATCTTAGCCTGAAGATTTTCAAAAGGAACACAGTCATAATCGCGAATCAAAACCGTCTCGAGCGTCTTGATTTCTTCTATGTACCTCTTGAACTGAGCCTTAATTAACTCAAAATGACCTTCTAAAACCAAATCAGATGAATGCTTTCTAAATGAATAAAAGATTTTCGTTTTATCGATTCCCAAATAAAACGGGAATTGATTTTCAGAATTTAGAAACTTCATAACCCGTTCGATATTTTGTTTAGGCAATTGCACGACGGGACTAGCTGCATAGAAATAATCCTGCGAGTAGAAAAACAATCTAACCACATCGTTCCCATTTACTAGCTCCCAATAGCTTTTACCTGAACGTAGTGTAATAGGATCGAAACCTGAATGAGTAATCATCGATTCCACTTGTGTCGCCAGCTTGTCGATTTCTAGTGTGCGAAAATACTTTTCAGAATCCACCTGAAAACCGCAGTGCGGGCAGTGCTCACTTGGTGTCGTCAATTGATTCTCACATGAGGTGCATAACACCGAGTAGTCAGAATCCTTAAAGCCTTTCCATTTTTCTAAATCCTCAAATGCAAATTTGATAGGGATAGAAAATCCAATATTTTCGGCCTCTTGGATCTTTCTAGAGTTAATCCCAACAACCTGACCATTCTGATTCAACAATGGCCCACCACTATTACCGGGATTAATCGCGGCATCCACTTGAATATATGCTAAATCTTGAATGCGATGGTGAGAGTTCGACACAATCCCTTGAGTAAACGTACAATTCATTCCCAGAGGATAACCAATCGCAACGACACTATCGCGATCTAAAACTTGCACCCCAGGATCAGACGCCAAGCCCACATCTGAAAGTGGTTTTTCCAGTTTTAGCAAAGCAATATCTTTTCTAGGATTTGCAAGCAATACTTTGGCTCGAACGCGGCGATTATCATAGGATTCCAGGGCCACATCACGAAGCCCTTCAATCACATGATAATTAGTGATAACTAGGTCAACACCTTGCAAAAGAAACCCACTACCTGTTGATTCCGGAGTCAAAACTTTAAATACACTCTTTTTTAGGGATTCAAAATTTACCACTAGCGCACGATCCTTTTAATCCATCTCAGCATGACATGCATAACGTTTTCGACACTCACCGGATCTTGATAGATCAAGTTTTGATTAATTGTATATCGCTCAAGTCCTTGATATAAACGTTCAGATGCGGTTTTCCAATTAGATCCCGAGGCCCGGAACAATAAATTTCTTAAGTACGTCTCGAGTTCCTTTTCACAGAAATACCTATTTAAATATGTATAGATTGCTGTATTTAAATACAGCGTTGATAAAATATAGTCCTGCTTATTTCGGTACTGAAATGCATTTTTCAAGTAATCATCAAAATGTAATTTTGCGCGCTCCAAATAAGCAACACGCTTAGCCGGCATAAACGATGTTTCTCTAAAAAAACTTGAATTAAAATTCTCTTGAGAAATTTCGCTTATTTTTTTGAAGTTGGTAAAAATCTTGGCATACATGGGCTCAAACCCAATGTTGGGATTCAGATCCGTCATGGCACTACGAATTTCAAGTTTCAAAAATCCACGCGGAGCAAACGCGTATTCAAGCTTTTGCAGATAGTTCCAGAATATTTCCACGCAAGAATCGCGATACCGTTTTTTTTCAAAATCATCCATATAGGCTTTGGTTTCGCGATTAATCTCTTGAAACAATTCCCAGCCCTCAACTAATTTTTTTTTTACTTCTGGCGTACGCGCCCTTTGATTAGGACTTTCTATCTTGAATTTTTTCATCATATAAAACTCAAGATAATCGCCAAAATTACATAGATCTTCCATCACGTCAAAAAACTTATAGGGATCCATTGCATCCCACTGGTCTTCGAATTTTAGAAGAATTTTGTCTTCTCTGAC
This sequence comes from Bdellovibrionaceae bacterium UBA2316, assembly GCA_002345205.1. Taxonomy (GTDB): domain Bacteria; phylum Bdellovibrionota; class Bdellovibrionia; order Bdellovibrionales; family Bdellovibrionaceae; genus UBA2316. The sequence continues at coordinate 8,487 of DDVI01000081.1, forward strand.
TTTCAATTGAGTTAATTTCAAATCAAAAAAACTAAATTCACTCATTTTACGAAGGGACGCTAACTCTAAACCGTCTCTATAGTTTAATATCACTGTTTCGAAATAGATTTTATTGTCATCCCAGCTTAAGTTAACTGGACGCCCACCTTGCATTACCTGCAAAGCCTTGGAACTCAGCAGACTCTCTGTAAATCGAGACTCACTGTTGATGTAATTTAAAGAGTGAATAAATGCTAATTTTGTTTTTTTTTCATCGTTAGCTTTTCGAACTAGATCCCAGATCGAATTATTAAATTCTCTTTCATAACGATTAAAATGAGGCTGAAAATGCTGAGGTGACTTTTCCATTTTTCTGTCTTTAAAGCTTACTACTAAAAAAATAGAGAGGGCATTAGTGTATGAATCAAATCCCTATGTTAGTCTAGGCGTGAAGCCATAAAAAAAGAGGAGCCAGATAGCTCCTCTTTTTACACTGCATATTAAGTATATAATTTAGTGTTTAGCTTTCTTTTTATTTTTAGCATCTTTAGCTGCGTCTTTTTCCGCTGTTGTAATTTCCACATCTGGAGTTTCTTCAGCGTCTTCTGCTGTGGCAGCTGCTTTAGTATCTGCATCAACTAATAATTGACCGATACCCTTCATAGAAAGAATTTGCGCACGCAATGTATCTTTGATTTGTGGGTTAGCCTTTAAGAACGATTTCGCCTGATCGCGACCTTGTCCCATACGCTCACCTTTGTAGCTGAACCATGCGCCTGATTTTTCAACCAAGTTCGCAGTTACCGCTAGATCCAAGATATCACCTTCAGCAGAAATACCTTCGTTGTACATTAGATCGAATTCAGTTTTAGTGAATGGCGCTGCCATTTTATTTTTCACGATCTTAACCGCGGTTCTATTACCCGTTACTTCTTCACCATCTTTGATCGCGCCTACACGGCGTACATCCATACGAACAGATGCGTAGAATTTAAGAGCATTACCACCCGTAGTTGTTTCAGGGTTACCGAACATAACACCGATTTTCATACGGATTTGATTGATAAAGATCATCAATGTGTTTGAACGACTGATTGCTGCTGTTAATTTTCTAAGAGCTTGTGACATCAAACGAGCTTGTAGACCCATGTGACTATCACCCATTTCACCCTCGATCTCTGCACGAGGAACCAACGCTGCTACCGAGTCGATAACGATCACGTCGATTGCGCCAGAACGTACCAGTGTTTCAGCGATTTCAAGAGCTTGTTCACCCGTGTCTGGCTGAGAGATTAAAAGATCTTCCGTATTTACACCCAATTTACGAGCGTAATTTACGTCTAATGCATGTTCCGCATCGATGAATGCAACTACGCCGCCTTTTTTCTGAGCTTGAGCGATCGTTGATAATGCGATTGTTGTTTTACCAGATGATTCTGGTCCGTATACTTCTACGATACGACCTTTAGGAAGACCACCGATACCAAGAGCAATATCTAGGCTTAATGCGCCTGTGCTGATCGCTTCGATGTCTTTATGTAGAGGTTCATTTACGTTCAATCTCATGATTGAACCTTTACCGAATTGCTTTTCAATTGAAGAAACAGCTAGCTCCAAAGCTTTTAATTTTTCGCCCTGTGCTTTTTGATCTTTTTCTGTATTTGTAGCCATTTTTTACCCTTCCTTAACTCTACCTGAGTTGATGATTTACCAAAATTAAGTTTCAAATTTTCATTTCTGCTCTAGATCCGCTCTAGATGCTTATTTAACAGTTCCACAGCCTGTTCCGCCGACTGTTCTTGTATCTGAACCCTTGAGCCTGTAAACAACTTTTTTTCAGTGTATTCAACGCCCGGTCCTACGATTCCAAAACATACGGTGCCAACAGGTTTAGTTTTCGTCCCGCCGTCCGGTCCCGCAATCCCCGTTATAGCGGCTGCCCAGTTAGTTCTGAGAACTTTCTGTGCTCCTTTGGCCATCTGCAGGGCTACTGTTTCGCTCACAGCCCCTTCTTTTTCTATCGATTCGCGAAGGACTCCTAGAATATCTTCCTTCGCCGAATTGGCATAGCATACGACCGAACCCATAAAAATGTCAGAGACTCCGGGATTCTCTGTCACTTTCGCCGAAAGTTTGCCACCAGTGCAGCTTTCAGCGAAACCGACCACTGTTTGAGTGCGGCGTAGTTGCTTGAATAGAGTGTGTAATTTATATGTAAATGTGTCCATCAAAAAATCGCTTTATTGCCTTGAGACATAAAAAACTGGCCCCTAAGTGTTGAAATGAATAATCTGAGAACCCAGCCATGCTGTTTTTGTATACAAAATCTGAAGAATGACATTCGTAATCACGCCGGCCGCCACATCATCGACCATTACGCCCAGTCCGCCATCAATTTTTCGATCTAGCCAACCAATTGGAAACGGTTTAAAAATATCAAAGAATCTAAAGATCAGAAAACCCAACGTCAGCGCTTGCCAAGTCATCGGCATCAAGGTCATCGCGATCATATAACCAGCAACTTCATCTATCACGATCTCGGGTAAATCATGATCCCCATTTGATTTCTCGTAAATATCTGAAAGAAAAATCCCTAGGAATATAATCAAAAACGTCACGGCCATATAAGCGATTGAACCCATCATTTGAAACATGATCACAAACGGAATCGTCGCGAGTGTTCCCCAGGTTCCCGGTGCCCAACGGATTCTTCCGACATAGAACCATGTCGAAACTATTTCAGCTATTTTGAGTATAAAACTCGGGTTTGTTTTTTTCATATTCTATATCGCAAAGTAACCAGAATTAGCCGCCCTGACAATGAAGAACTGCGCAGAAGTACCATATAAAAATCATCGACAAATGGAAGGGCCTAAAATCATTTAACCGTTTGCTTTCGTTACGGAATTCAACGTAGACTAATTTCGGACACTCATTCGCGAGAAAGGACTTATCATGAAGAAATGGGTTTTAAAGTTTATCCTGTTACCACTTCTTATTTCGACGCAAGCATTTCCAAATGTTTTAGGTGACATGCAAACATTTGTTCCTAACACCGACGGTCTTGATTTCATCACGGTTCACACATCTCGTCCTCTATATGGTGATTATTTGGTTTTATCTCAGTATTTAAATTTCGCTAAAGACCATTTATTAGTTTTTAAAGATGTGACTACTCAGGAAAAGATGTCTTATGCGAATGAACTCGCTGAGTACGATTTTTCGATCGGGTATGGATTTACCAAGAATCTATCGGCGTTCTTACAGGCGCCGTTTTTATGGTACTACAACTCGGAAACTAAAGAGGGCATTAAAATTGGTATCGATAAAGGCGTGCACTCATTTCGTCCCGGTTTTAAATACTCGTTCGGCGATGGTGACATACCATCATGGGCCGTTGTTGCATCTGTAGATATTCCAACTTTAGTTGACAGTCCTTACACGGGAGTTAATCCAAGTGCGATTTATAATTTAGAACTAGCTTATACACTAAGAAGTGAAAAAGCCGTTCACGGTTTCAATGCGGGGATGCGTGTACGTACTCCAAGCGATCGACCGGCAAACCAAAGAATGTTTCCGTTAGATGATCAGTTAACTGTTTCCTATGGTTATTCAAATGAATTTACGGAAACCAGCCGCTGGGTATTTGAAACTATTTACAGTTATCCTCTTGAGAAAAAACCGTACATTCGCGCGGAAGATGCCACATCGCTTGATTTGCTACTAGGTTTAAAACATCGCTGGTGGAAAAATACAAACTTCGACTGGGGTGCTACGATTGAACCTGGCGTCGATTCCCTAGCGCCTACGTGGCGGGTCTTTGCGGGTATCGTTTGGTACTGGAAACCAAACAGCAACGAAGCTGCCCCGGCACAAACAGTTAAAAAAACCTCTCCTGCACGTATTTCCCCTACTGGATTTCGAGTAACTCCCGAAGATTCTACTGTGGTTGTGGGCGAACAAGTTAGTTTTGAATTCATCGGCGGCAAAGCTCCTTATCAGTGTGAAATCCTCAGCGGTGATGGCCAGTTTATCGGTAAGTACTGTGATTTCTTGTCTCCAGAAAATCCGGGTTCAAGTGAAATTGAATTTAAAGATTCTTTAGGACAAACAACAACAGCGATAGTGAACTACAAAGCCCCCAGTGAATTCGCTGGTGATTTAGGTATCCGTCCTCAACACGCTGAACTGTTTGAAGGTCAAACGCTGCAATTCCGCGCTGTGGGTGGTAAAGCACCATTTCGTTATGGCGTGATTGATGGTTCTGGTACCATTAATCAAAATGGCTTATTTAAAGCACCTTTAGAAGCCCAAAATGTAACGGTAGAAGTTGTCGATGGTGTGGGGCGCTCAGCACGCGCTACGGTAAAGGTAAAAGAAATTCCTAAGCCAGATAAATTGATCCGTTTGAAAAACTTAGAGTTTGATTTTGACCGTGACACGTTAACTAAGGGTTCGAAAAAAGAAATGGAAAAAATTATTTCTACTTTATTCGAATTAAATATCAAATCCCTAATTATTGAAGGCCACACAGACTCGATGGGTTCCAACGATTACAATCAAAATTTAAGCGAACGTCGCGCTAAAACGATTAAGAATAATTTGCTTGATAATTTAGATATTCGCGATAATCAGATCACTGCAATTGGTTTTGGCGAAGCCCGTCCGATTGCCACAAATAAGACAGATGCTGGCCGAGCTAAAAATCGCCGTGTCGATTTGAAAGTTTATATTAAAAAGTAGGATTAAATGAAGAAAGTACTCTGGGAACCAACAAAGGCTAGTTTTGAAGCCACGGCGCTATATCGACTTAAAACCAACCTAGAGAAAAAGCATAATACTCATTTTGAAAACTACACTTCACTTTGGAAATGGACGAACGAAAACTCCCAAACATTCTGGACAGAGCTTTGGGATTTTTTCGGTGTTGTTGGCGAACGCAAAGGAATAGCGTTAGAAAACCCAACTGATTTTTTGCATTCTAAATGGTTCCCAGAATCGTCCGTTAATTACGCTGAAAACTTAATTAAGTTAGCGGAAAAAAATCGCGGTTCTCATCCGAATGCAAACACAGCTCCTTTTTTAGTTTTCAAAGCCGAAGATCAAGTTGAATTCACAATTACCTATCCTGAATTTACAAAACTGGTTTCTAAAGCACAGCAAGCCTTAGAAGCAATGGGTCTGCAAAAAGGCGATCGCGTGGCAGCGATGGTTCCTAATCACCCAGCGACTATTATTTTAATGACTGCGGCGGCTTCACTGGGCGCTATTTGGTCAAGCTGCTCGCCAGACTTTGGAGTTCAAGGCGTTCTGGATCGCATGAGCCAGATCGATCCAAAAATTTTCGTCACAAGCGATTTCTATATCTACAACGGCAAAAAATTAGACCTTAAAGAAAAAACTACTGAAATTCTAAAGTCACTACCGACTGTAAAAAATACGATCGTGATTGGTTTTGATCAGCCGTTATCTGCGCTAGCAAATGATACCAACACCACTACAGCTCACTCTTTAAGTAGTGTGATTCCGCTGAGCCTCGTTTTAGAAAATCATGCTGTAAGGCCTCTAAAGTTTGCTAAAACAGAATTTAATCATCCACTTTTTATTTTATTCTCGTCGGGAACTACGGGTGTCCCCAAGTGCATTACTCACGGACATGGTGGCACTTTATTCCAGCACATGAAAGAACATCAACTTCATGGCGATATAAGACCCTTGGATCAATTATTTTATTTCACGACGTGTGGTTGGATGATGTGGAACTGGTTAGTTACGGGTATCTCTTCAGGAGCTAATATTCTTTTGTATGAAGGTGCGCCATTTTACAAAGATGCTAAGGAGTTATTTAAATTTCTTGAACAGCATAAATGCACACAGTTTGGAACATCCGCGAAATTCATCGATTCGTGCAAAAAAGCAAATTTAACCCCGAGCAAAGTTTTTAATTTAAGCTCGATGCGCACTGTATTCTCAACAGGTAGCCCGTTGAATGAAGAAGGTTTCGACTATGTTTACGAACATATCAATCCTAAAGTTCAACTAGGCTCTATTTCTGGTGGTACCGACATCATTGCCTGCTTCGTTCTGTCTAATCCATGGACCCCAGTCATTCGTGGCGAAATCTCGGCAGCGGGATTAGCGTTTGATATGGATATTTGGGATGATGATAAGACACCGCTGGTAGGTGAAAAAGGCGAATTGGTTTGTAAAGGCTCGTTTCCCTCAAAGCCCGTCTTTTTCTGGAACGATCCCACTCGCGAAAAGTTCAAAAAAGCTTACTTTGAAAAATTTGAAAACATCTGGTGCCACGGCGATTACGTCGAGAAAACAGAAAATGGTGGTTACATCATTTACGGCCGCTCAGATGCAACTCTAAATCCTGGCGGCGTACGCATCGGGACGGCAGAAATTTATAAGCAAGTTGAAATGCTCGATGAAGTAGTTGAATCCATCGTCATAGGCCAAAACTGGAGCAACGATGTTCGCGTGGTGCTATTCGTAAAACTTCGCGACGGCTTAACTCTAGATTCAAATTTGATTGATAAAATCAAAAATCAAATCAAGAAAAACACAACCCCAAGGCACGTCCCTGCCAAAGTTCTACAGGTCCAAAACATCCCCCGCACAAAAAGCGGAAAAATAGTAGAACTAGCTGTACGCCAAACGGTCCAAGGCGAACTCGTAAAAAACGTAGAAGCCCTTGCAAATCCCGAAGCCCTATCCGAATACAAAAACCGCCCCGAACTCAGAGATTAAAAGGTACCTCCTACATTTCTGCCACGCAGATAGTCAGACTCAAACTAATTAACGCAGTGAGTGGCAAAATTGTAGGAGGTACCTTTTAGTTTTTTGAGGATTGGATGGTTTTCCATTCGGCGAAGTAGTCTTCGGCGTCGATTGGGTTGATGATGTCGGATTCTGGGGGGCTTATGTATTTGCCTTCTATACCGTCCCAGCCTTTGTAGTGGATTGTGTTTTCGGTTCTGTGTGTTTCAAAGCTTGGCGCGTAATACGTTTTGCCGCCGCCGTCGGGGATGTCGACTGCTAACGTTGGCATTGCCAATCCCGATAGATGACCCCATAGATTTTTTTGAATTTTGAGTGAGTTTTCTATGCTTGTTCTTAAGTAGTCTGTTCCTTGTGAAGGATCGCATTGGAACATGTAGTAAGGTTTTACACGAAGATACAGAAGTCGTCGCGATAACGCTTGCACTATGGCTTCGTGATTGTTTACGCCGTTTAACAATACCATTTGATTGAATGATGGAACCCCATGATCCACGACCATTTCCAGCTTTTCTGCCGCAAGCTCAGTGATTTCTTTCGGGTGATTGAAATGATTCATAAAATATACTGGCTTATATTTTTTTAATATTTTGCACAGGTCTTCTGTAATTCGTTGCGGACACACCACCGGCATCCGCGATCCGATACGAATAATTTCAACATGTTCGATTTTTCTGATTTCAAAAAGTACGCGATCCAAAACGGAATCAGATAATGTTAATGGATCACCACCAGACAAAATCACTTCTTTAATTCCCGGATGAGCTCTGATGTAGGATAAAGCGTCATCTAATTCTTCTTTACGCGCCAGAACCTGATCTTGTCCTGTAAAGTGCTTACGTGTGCAGTAGCGGCAATAAACGCTACAGAAATCCGTGATCAATAGTAACGCGCGATCTGAATATCTGTGAATCAAACGTTTTGATTTTTGATTTTTCTTTTCCCCTAAAGGATCTAGCATTTCTTGATTTTCAGAAACCAGTTCCTTTTGATTCGGCATTAAAATTTTGCGAATGGGATGATGAGGACGATCTTTCGCTAAGGTTGCATAATAAGGAGTACACCGAATATTAAATAATTCAGACGATTCGTGAAACACACTCGCTTCATCCGGCTGCAAGTTAAAATACGTCTGATAGTCAGAAAGGCTTTTAAGCGCATTCTGCATCTGCCACTGAGGATTTAGCCAATCGCTGTCAGCAATCGCTAGATGAGCCGGAATTGTAGGATTCTTTTCGAATTTAAACAGAGGCATTTTATGACTCATAGCTAGTTTGCCCCTTTTAAGTCAAGCTATTGAAAATCCTAAGTAATTTTTATTTTCTCATACTGGGACACCAAATGTTTGACAGCGTTTCAATATGATACACGAAAAAATTTCTTCAAATAATTTATCGATTTCAATGAGTTAACTCAAAAACCATACAGCTAGGCTCGGCCACCTTTTGGTCATCGGCTTGCAATTTCTTTAGTTGGATAAAGAAAAAAAATAGGGCCGGGATGGCTCGCTATAATGGAGGAATTTATGAAAACACAAACAAAGCAATGGTTCTTATACGGAACCTTATTCGCTGCTCTGGGATTTTCAATCTCGGGCACAAACAAAAACATTGAAGGTTCGGCACATTTGTCACAGCTTGCGCCTAAACCCTCGGCCGATGCAGAAGCTAAACTAACAGCTGCCGCCGAAGCCAAAAAAGCAGCTGAGGCTGCACGCGCGGCTGAAGCAGCCAAAACAAATCCACCAACCCAAGTAGAAGACGCGGCCCAAGCACCTGCCGATAGTGTTGTTCTAGCATCCGCACAAATCGCTGCACCACCGGTAGCTAGAGCGTCCACAACTGAACAGAGAACAAACTCCCGCGGAGACAGCTCTGCAGCTCGTACTAGCGCGCCTGTTGCAGCTACCTCTGAAGACTATGACGTATTTGTAGATGGACATGACTATAAAGTAAAACTAGTCACTGCCAACGGCCAAACGACCGTTATCTATTCTGAAAAACCAGAAGGTAGTGACTGTAAAGATGAATGCGGTAAATCCCCACGCGTTGAGGTAATTGACGGCGAAATGGGCAGCAATATCGCAGCTATCAAAGATAAATTAAGACAACAAATTATTCCAAAAGATATTCACCGCAAGAAAAATGCGAAAACGCAAACTGCGAAGACTGAAGATTCATCTGACGATGATTCTAAAGCTACAGTTTCAAAAGGCTTAACAACCTTAAGAGCTAAAATACATCAACGCTGCAAGCACTTAACTAAAACGTCTTCCGAAGTTAGCTGTAAATCTAAAGAGTTTGTACAGCTTTTAAAATCGGACAAAAGATCAGCGAAAAGCAAAAAAGACAAAGACGGAAATAAAGTGGCTCGTCTAATCACTGATGACGATGCTGAAACTTATTTCAATGATGAAATCGCTGATGGATTAAAAGAAATGCTAACCCATAAATTCGATATTCAACCTGTAGAAGGCTTAACAGTGCTTGAACAAAGATTACGAAGCAGTGAACTCTACTCTGAGATTTCTAGAGAGAAAAGTGAAGCTAGAGCTGATAAACGGGACGCTCTTGCATTAATCAAGTCATTACTACGCGATATCGACGGCGACTACTCTGACACACGCGCAGCAGTATCTGGATTATATAAATCAGCCTTACGTGAACAAGCAGATGAAGCTCTGTCGAACTTAAGCAATCGCAATGATCAAATCAGATTACAAGACTACGCCGGTGCCCAGTCAAGCTTCGCAAGCTTCCTTGCAAACTTTGACTACCTACGAGGCCTTAATACGGATCTATACGGAACAATGAACGATGGATTAAACTTCGCTCGTAAAAACGGCTTACTTGAAAACGATTCATATCGCGATATCACCAGAGAAATGAATGACTTCAAAGCTGCAATCTTAAAAGAAGTTATTAATAACCCTTCAATTCTCGAAAGAGGTATTAATTCACTTGATACGGCGATTTCGAATGCCGCCCGCGGAATGCGCGGTACTGGTGTAAATTCAGGAGCTATTAACTCTGGAACTTCATCTCTAATCCGCCAAGTGCTTTCAAACGGTAACAGCGGCGGCAGAGGTGGCGGTCGCGGTATCTAATTAGACCTCTTTCACATTGCTTC
>DDVI01000038.1 GCA_002345205.1 Bdellovibrionaceae bacterium UBA2316
TTGGCAGTGCGCCCTAATTAGACACTTTATAAGCTCTAACATCAGTCGATATCGATTGATCGCCAATCCCTACATCGACATGGCCATGTTGCACTAGCACCGACCATTTATTATTCGATTTCATTTTGGCTTCTAACTGATTCAAAAACGCCATATCCAAAGCGTATATTTGAATATCTTCTGCACGATGAACATCGTTCTTTTTAATATCATCGATTAAAACATCGGCGCTCTTATATGTGTAAATGACTACTTGTCGTGCTGTTTTACCCGCTTTGTGAAGTTTTTTAGCAGAAGGATTGCCGATTTCGATCCACATATCAACAGCTCCATGATTTCCAAGTGAACGCATCGCTGGAGCTTCTGGATCACTTAAACCTTCAGCAGAAAATTCTAATCCAGGCTGAAAACTGAGCGCGTAGGCCATTGCACGAGTCAGTAAATACGCAGGAATTTCTGACGGATGCTGATACAGGCGAAAATCTAATGTTTCATAGATACCTTGATCAACGTCAGACAAATCTAATTGGAAGTGGTAAAGCATGGCCTATACTGACACCTTAAAATTCAAGTGACAAGTCATCCCTGAATTTACAGAGTATAAATATGAAGTTAACTCTATTCATAATTAGTCTAATAAGTTCGGCCATTTTACTTTGGTTTTTAAAGCAAGAGTATCGACCTGCCATTGTCGTTCGAACGGCCGATCAAATCATTACTTTTTTACAAATTGGCAAACTAGAAAAAGCTCATGAACTGACTTTGAAAACAGGTGCAATTGGTCAAACATACGGTAATCGCGTTCGCAGATGGCTATATGGGCGAAACGTCGACGTCGATCAGATTTCCGTGGACTACACTATTCACGCAAAAGACGGTGGGGCCTAATGCTATTTGAGGTTAGATTTTTTCGCACAGATGAAAATACCTGGAAAATAAGTTATTTCCAATCCCACGCGGGATAGGGTATGACTGCGCCTATGATACCGGAGACACCTAAACGTTTCACTAAGGTAAATATTGAGATCAGCAATATCTGCAATTTACAGTGCAGCTTTTGCCCCGAAGTCGTACGTACTAAAAAGTTAATGTCGTTAGATCTATTTCGGAAAATTATCGTCCAAGTCGCCCCACTCACTGAACAAGTCTGTTTTCACTTGATGGGTGATCCTCTTGTTCATCCGAAATTGGAAGAAATGGTTCACATTTGCGAAGAACAAGAAGTAAAAATCTTCTTCGTAACGAATGGACTCTTAATGCGCGACAAACAATCAGAATTGCTATTGAGCCCGGCATTTCGCCAAGTCAATTTCTCGCTACATAGTTTTCCTGATAATTTTCCAGATAAAGATCCGACTGACTATTTGAATCGTATTTTTGCTTATACAGATAAGGCGATGGAACAAAGGCCTGATCTTTATATCAACTTCCGCTTATGGAATTTGCAGGATGTTAGCAATACCTCTCAACGCAATCGTGATATGCTAAAACGTATCGAAGATCACTTCCAAGTGCAGGTAAATACGAATGTGAATGTACGACATAGAAAGAGTGTCCACCTTAAGAACCGCCTCTATTTACATTTCGACACGGAATTTGTCTGGCCGTCTATGGACCTACCAATATTAGGAACATCGGGACGCTGTCATGGGTTATCTTCGCATTTTGGAATTCTTGCCGACGGCCGCGTGGTTCCCTGCTGCCTAGATAAAGAGGCTGCTATCACATTAGGTTCAGTCGAAGAACAAACATTGATCGAAATATTGGATAGCTCGCGCGCGCAAGCAATCTTGAATGGATTTAAAAATAAGAAACTATTAGAAGGTCTTTGTCAGCGCTGTCAGTACATCGAGCGTTTTCAACCCGTTCAGACTGCGTTGTAATTACTTTTTCGGATTAGACTTAATGGTTTCGAGCTTTTTAATAAGACTCGCATCACGTTCCGTAACGAAATTAATCACTACACCGGATCGACCGGCACGTGCCGTTCTGCCGGCGCGATGAACGTAATTTTCAATTTCTTTAGGTAAGTGGTAGTTGATCACCCGATCAACATGTTCAATGTCTAATCCGCGTGACCCTAAGTCTGTTGCAATTAACAAATCTACTTTGCCTTCACGAAATGCCTTCAGATTATTCTTACGTTCAATTTTGTCCATTTCTCCACGGTAGATAAGACATTTGATACCTTTATCTTTTAACTGTTGTGCCAAAGCATCACATTGCTGGCGAGTATTAGTAAATACCAATGTACCGCCTTTAACTTTTTCAGTAAGCAACTTTTGCATCAATGGAAAACGTTTTCCATCCACTACTGTTTTATTTATGGTTTTCAACGTTGGAACTAGTTTCTGACTACCAGAACTTCGAATTACTTGTGCGCCAGAAAATAGTTTATTAATTAGTTCTTGAACGACTGGTGAAACAGTCGCCGAGAACAGTCCTTTTTGACACTCTTTAGGGCAATGGTCTTCAATTGCCATAGCTTCCGACATAAAGCTTTGATCTAACATTTGATCTGCTTCATCAAAAATTAGAACGCGAATATCACTCATATTAACTAAACTACGTTCGATTAGCTGAACTAAACGTCCGGGAGTTGCCACTAGAATTTCAAATGGGCCACTCACATTTCTTTTCGCCACATCAAGTGCCGTTCCACCTAACACAGTTCGAACACGTAGACGGGTGGTGTGAGTAAACGGTTTGAATACTTTTGAAACCTGCTCACCCAATTCTCGAGTAGGCACGATCACCACGGCCCGTGGCTGCGAGTCCGTACTAATTGCGTCGCCTTCATTTTCTAAAGCTTTAAGCATGTGCAAAAGCGGTAGAGCGTATGCTAAGGTCTTGCCGCTACCGGTTTCAGATACACCAACTATAGATTGGCCGCTCAATAAGGCAGGAATTGCTTTGTTTTGGATCTCTGTCGGCTGCGCGAAGTTTTTTTCTTTTAGTGAGGCTTGCAAACTAGGCAATAACTTGAAACTGGAAAATGAACTCATGATAATTTTGTCCTTTAGCTTTTGATTATATTTACGATACTCTTGAACTGCAAGCTTTACGACAAAGGAGACACTATGAGGATTCGCCAAATGGGATTTTCTTCACGACTGAAAGCCCATCGACACATTCTTACACTTGAAACCCTCAAGTTCATTGTGGAATTTCTTGACGACGGCAATGCCAAACAAGCTGCATTTCGGTCTGGCATTCCGGAAACCTATGCAGCTAGACAAGGTCAATGGCTAAAAAAACTTCCAATAGTCAAAGCCGCTTTAGAAACAGAACTTGACGAACGTGATTTGCGTCAACTTCGTAAATCGTTAGACGATATCAATAACCAAATGGAAATTTGTAAAAAAATTTTAGGAATTGATCTGCTTTGATAATTTTAAGTGTTCCAACGTTTTATTTTTAGTTTAATTAAGTAGCCTTAGCTATTTATTACTGTAACAAGAACTCGAGCGTTTACAGAAACGGCCACCCTGTGGATCTAACTATAAACAGGTCCAACTCGCCAAAGGTATTAATCCCAAAAAACCAGTCGTTTAAATTTCAATAGAGTCATGCAATTGGTCCTCATCTAGACACACACTCAAAAGTCGAGTTTTGAAGTTCCAGACTCAATTTATTCACTCTTAATACGAATAAATATGGGTGAAAGAACTGAAAAAGATTCCCGAATTTTCAAAAACTTTGCTGATCCAGGCGCTCGGCCTGTGTTTAGTGATGATCGCTGTTAATTTCAGTTTAGTTGGACTTTATCAATACAAAGCCAAAGAAAATATTAAACTAAATACTTATAATCAAATGCTAATTATTAAAGCGGCCATCATTCAGCCGTTTTGGAACCTAGACTATAAATCAATGAGGCAAATTGTTGAATCTATTCTTGTACAACAAGAAAACTCAATCGCCGCCATTCGAATCCTTGAATCAGATAGTACTGACCAAGCCCCTAAATTCACTCTTGATCAGTCAGGAAAATCCTGGGAGCAAATTCCATTTTCAGAAATGAAACAAAGTGATGATTTCATGCACTGGGAATCGGATGTAGTTTATAAAGGTTCACAAATCGGTACGGTACAAGTTATCTTTTCCATCGCCGAAGCCAGACAGGAAATTTTTCAAATCTCTTTCCTACTTGCCGCCGCTCTCCTTTTCTTTTCAGCACTTTGTCTATTTATCTTTTTAACTATTCATCTACGAAAAGTTTCTAAAGAACTTCAAAAAGAAATTGACGAACGCACACTTCAACTTGATACGCAGCGAATGGCAATGGTGAACTCTTCCCGCCTTGCTTCTTTGGGTGAAATGTCTGCGGGAATAGCGCATGAAATAAATAATCCGTTAGCTGTGATCGATGGAACTACCCGACTAATTTCACGGTCATTAGCCGCAAATATAGAAATAGATTCACAAAAATTAGATGCGTATCTAATTAAAATAGCCAAAATGGTAACTCGAATAACAAAAATTGTAAATGGCCTACGTGCATTTTCGCGAGATGGCAGCCAGGAGCCTATCACCCAGTTCCCCGTCGATAAGTTTTTCAATGATATTTCAGATTTATGCCACGCCAATTTAGTCCACAAAAAAGTCGATATACGATTCTTTATCGACGATCCGTCAATAATCATGTCGGGAAGAGAAGTTCAACTATCTCAGGTTCTAATTAATATGATTAACAACTCCGCCGACGCAGTTGAAAAATTGAATGAAAAGTGGATTACCGTTGAATGCAATTCAACATCAGAACAAGTCGTAATTTCAATTACGGATTCAGGCCAAGGAATCCCAGCAGATATTCAAACTAAAATGCTTCAACCATTCTTTACAACAAAAGAATTAGGTAAGGGAACGGGATTGGGACTTAGTATTTCTTTGGGAATTATCGAATCTCACGGGGGAACTTTGACCTATTGTCAGAACTATAAAAACACTCGATTTGAAATTACCTTGAAGAGATCGACTATCGGAAACATTACATCAGCAGCTTGATTATTTTAAACCGTATTTAGTTTCTATCGCTCTCATTACTCCCAGTAATTTCATTTTTTCAAGCGCGGATTCAACTAATTTGAATCTTTCTGAATTTTTTTTTAGCGCGGAACATTTTACTTTAAAAACATCTAGTAAAAAACTTTCGACGTCTTTACTACCCATTTCATTTGACTGTTTCGAAGTCCAATTAAATGACGTTGTTTCTACTATAGCATAATCAATCCTATCTTTTAGCAAGAGTGTAGTATTCATTGCTTCATTAACGGCGTCGGATCTTTTAGCTTTGCCTGATTTAAATAGGCCATCGATACTTTTGTGTACATAACCAGCAACTGTACCAATTGTCTTACCTTCTATGTCTGACCTATTTGTAATCGGCTTACGGCCTTTTTTCCAAATTATAGAATTACTTGTCTGAAATATTGGCTGACTAAAAAGATAGTCTGTCGGTCGATTTGTCCATGCTTCATTAATATAACATCTAATCTCGGCGGCTCCTTTCTCCATTGCCGCATCCACCCGATTTCTAGACAGATAAACAAACTCTACTGGCACTCCCACTTTTTTACCGATTTCTTCAATGATGTCTTTCATGGCTCCGCCCGTTAGATTTCCATTGCTGTCGAAAAATGCATACGGCTCCGACCACGATTCAACTATGGTAAAACGCATCGTTTTAGCTTTCGACTTTGCAAAGACATGAGTATTAAAAAAACTAAATATTAGACTAGATAAAAAAACTAATTTTACTTGATTCACAGTACATCCGAATACATTTCTTCGCTGAAGCCAAATGCCAAAATTTTATCTTTGTTTAATAAAATAGGACGTTTAATCATAGATGTATTTTCTTGAATAAATTTTAGTTTCTGTGCCTCGCTTAATTTTTCAAAGGTATCTTTATGCTTTTTATATGTAAGACCAGATTTATTTACGGGTAACCCTCCAAACACATTCGCCCAAGCTTTGATATCTTTATCAGTGGGTGTGTATTTTTTAAAATCGATAAACTCAAAAGAAATTTTCTTTTTTTCTAAAAAATTGCGAGCATTTTTAACGGTATTACAATTAGCAATTCCATATAGCTTATACATAGTAAGTGTCTCCGTACGGGTATCATTACTTGGGCGACCAGACCTGGTCAACTTTGATTGACAACATATCAAACGGTATCAAACAATAAATCTTTATGTTGAAGGTGTCTGTGAATAAATTTTTTAAACAGTTTAAAAAAGCTCTTAAAGGGGAAGAACACGATTACACGCAAGGCAATATTTCAGATGCGGTTATTCTGCTTTCTATTCCTATGATCCTAGAACTCAGCATGGAAAGCATCTTCGCGGTCGTAGATATGTTTTTCGTAAGCAAGCTAGGACAAAACGCCATTGCGACAGTCGGTCTGACGGAATCCTTTGCGAGTATCATTTACTGTTTGGCTATTGGCCTCAGCACCGGCGCGACCGCAATTGTTGCACGGAGGGTTGGTGAAAAAAATTCTGAGGCAGCGGCACACGCGGGGGCCCAATCCATTATTCTGGCATTACTCGCGTCCGTCATTCTTGGAATTGTCGGCATATTCTATTCTGCAGATATCCTGCGCCTCATGGGAGCCAGTCCCGAAGTCATTAGTGAAGGCGCAATTTTCGCCGAGATTCTCATTGGTGGGAACACAGTCATTTTGCTATTATTTTTGATAAATGGAATTTTTAGAGGTGCGGGAAACGCTGCCATGGCGATGCGTAGCTTGTGGATTGCAAGCGGCGCTAATATTATTCTTTGCCCAATCTTGATTCATTTCTGGGGATTGAAAGGAGCTGCCATTGCAACTGTCATTGGCCGTAGCGCTGGTGTCGCCTATCAATGCTATCATCTAATAAAAGGAAACGGGATGCTCCACTTCAGAATGTCCCATTTTCGTTGGGATAGCCAAATAATGAAATCATTGTTTGCCATTTCATGGCCCGCTTCATTGCAATTTTTAATTGGTAGTGGTAGCTGGATTCTGCTTACTCGACTAGTCGCTGAAACCGGTGGCACAGCGGCTTCTGCAGGCTATCAAATTGCATTTAGAAACTTTGCCTTCTTTATTTTGCCCGCTTGGGGACTCAGTAATGCTGCCGCTACGCTGGTTGGACAGAATATCGGTGCTAAACAATTTGAACGAGCAGAACAGAGTGTTTACACAACTGCAAAGTATTGTTTGGTTTTAATGATCTTCGTAACACTATTCTTTGTATTTTTAGCAGAACCCCTTATTGGAATATACACTAGTGATCCAGCGGTGGCGGCCCACGGAGTACAAACGTTGAGAATTTTAGGATCAGGTTTTATTTTCTATGGCGTTGCCATGGTAATGAATCAGGCTCTAAATGGCGCGGGTGATACAAAGACACCAACGCGCTTGAACTTACTTTGCTTTTGGGTTTTCCAAACCCCTCTTGCTTATGTTCTGGCTAAATATTCTGGTTTGAGTGCAACTGGAGCCGTAATTGCAATACCTGCATCAGAGGTATTGCTCGCGATACTAGCGTGGTACTATTTCAAAAAAGGAAATTGGAAACAAATTCAAGTATAGGAAAACACGTTAACTTATCAAGCTATAAGTCATAAGAGGTGTGTATGAATGTAAAGGATAGTGAAATTAAGAGGCTTCTTTCAGATTACAAAAAATTTTCCGTTTATGGATTAAGTCCCGATACCAACAAACCCAGTCACTATGTTCCCCTGTATATGAAAAATCACGGTTGGGACATAGTCGGCACTTACCCCAAAAATCACACTGTCAGCGATTTTAAAATCTACAGTCAACTGAGTGATATTCCAGCGGACTATCGAAAATTTATTGACGTATTCCGCAGTTCTGATCGTATCCCCGATGTTGTTGACGAAGCGATCGCTATTGGTGGCGTTGAAGTACTATGGCTACAACTCGGCATCTCGCATCCAGAAGCGGAGTTAAAAGCAGAGAAAGCGGGAATCAAAGTAGTCTCTGATCGTTGTTTAATTATCGAACACAAACGTTGGTTTTAAAATTTTACCTTGTTATGAATTATGCTTCCGTTCAATCAATATGGGGGACGCTAGCTAAAACCCCCAGGACTGGAATGGCAAATTAAATGTCTCTGACGAACAGAACTACGATATCAAAAGTTAAACAATTTGAAAAAGAGCAACCGATCAAGCGACCCGCATAGCCAAAAGAAATTGCAACAGCCTATGTTTTTCTAGCTTCTGATTCAGATTTTAGCGGCGTCACTGGGGCAATTATTGCAAAAACTAGTGATCTACCAATAAATTAATTTGATATCATTACTAAATCATTTAGATTTAATTCATTGTATACCATTTTTGCCTTCAAAAAAATTTGTTCTTAATTCGATATTGCCAATAGATTTTAATCGTGGGACAAAACCATTTTACTTTAATTCACTTTTCGAAGCAAAGGCTATATGGCGACTCAATCCGAATTTCCAAATTCTGCCCAAAGATTTGGAAATAAAATATTAAAAATGGATCCCACGCAATCATATGCTTTCTTCATGGAAGCGCCTGTCGCGATTTGTGTGCTCGAGGGACCGGATCATATTTTTAGATTAGCCAATCCTTATTATGTAGATTTGTTCTGTACCCAAGAAACCGATTTAATTGGAAAACCAATTTTTGAGGCTCTGCCAGAAATACTCGCTCAAGGCTTTAAGCCCTTCCTTGATGAGGCCTACCTGAACGGAAAACCTTTTGATGGCAAAGAATTTCCAATGGAAATTTATCGCCCCGATGGTTTGATTAAAAAACTATTCGTCGACTTCGTTTGCCAACCTTATAAAAATAATGACGGTAAAATTGTAGGCCTTGTCTCAATTATTACCGATGTAACAGAAAAAGTAGTCGCAATCGCCAAATATCGTCGCGCTAAAGAAGAAGCTGAGCGCGCTAATGAACTTAAATCGGCGTTTTTGGCTAATATGTCTCATGAAATCAGAACCCCTTTAAGCGCAATGATTGGATTTGCCGATCTATTACGTGAAGAAAACTTAACGTCGGAAGAGCGCAAAAGTTGCGTTGATGTATTGATAAAAAATGGCCAGCAACTTTCTTTTATCATCAACGATATTCTGGATTTATCGAAAGTAGAAGCTGGCCACCTTCGCCTTGAATACTTAACTACTAAGCCTAAACAAATTGCCGAAGATATCGTGTCGCTATTTCAAGTAAAAGCTAGGGAAAAGAACCTAAATTTAACTTTTATTCCGGACAAGTCAACGCCAGAAGAAGTGTCTTCCGATCCGGTACGTGTTCGTCAGGTACTTACAAACTTAGTAAGTAACGCTATCAAATTTACTGAAAATGGATCAGTAACTATCCAGAGTATGACTATAAAGCATTCATCGGGACGCGACCTTATAGCATTTGAAGTTACAGACACCGGAATGGGTATACCTTTAGGCGCGGAAGAAAAACTGTTTGAAATGTTCGTTCAAGGTGACACGTCAACTACTCGGCGCTTTGGCGGTACAGGGTTAGGTCTGGCTCTTTCACGAAAACTCGCTAATGCTCTTGGCGGAAACGTGATTGTTAAATCATCTATTCCAAATCTAGGAAGTACGTTCCTCTTTACATTTGATGATTGCCCCGAACGACGAGAAGTGCCCGGTGAGGTGGCAGAGAAAAAGAAGGATTTCACCATCAGTGCCCTCACTGATGGCGGCCTGCTCTTAAAAAATGTTAAAGTTTTAGTTGTAGATGATGCCCCAGATAACCAACTTTTAATTTGGCACTTTTTAACAAAAGCAGGCGCCCAATTGGAATCAGCTGAAAATGGCTTGGATGGCTTTGAGAAGGCTATCAATGGTAACTATGATTTGGTGTTAATGGATGTTCAGATGCCTCTAATGGACGGATACACTGCGACTCAGAAACTCAGAGACCATGGGTACAAAAAACCAATTATCGCCCTAACAGCGCACGCAATGAGTGAAGTTCGCAAAAAATGTTTAGCGGTTGGCTATACTGATCATTTAACAAAGCCAATCAATCCCAAAGAGCTCATTTCCTGCATCGCTGGCCATGCATATCATTGACGCGTCTTCGATGAGTTAGTTGTCTATCATTGCTGTGTCACTAGTGGTTATATTAGGCCGGCTTCCCTGTACATTTTCATTTCGTCACCCGCCACGAAACCAAATATTTTGGGTACGTCTTCAGGGTGCTGAACGAAATAGGTAATATCGAAATCCATCGATACGGTCTCACCTGTATTTTTGATGTAGTTGGCATTGTATTGAACTTTAACCATATCATGAAAATAGTCGATAGCTGTGACTGCCAATTTTTTTATTCTGAGTTGTTTTGTTCCAATCTTTTTATAAAAGGCATATCCCTTTTTTAGAATAATCGAAAAAAAGAAACCATTTTTTTTCGTTGATAATGTTTCTGGTCCAGCGGCTAAAAAGGTATCTGCATAAAAACTTCGAATCAGATCTATATCAAGTTTTCCCGTAAGAGATTGATTATAGGAATCAACAAAGGCTTCAAAAAATGTGTGGTAATCTGGCTTCAAAACAGCCTCCCATTTTGTCTCTTGCTAAAAATATTTGCACATTCAATGCCATGGAGTGCTAACTTGGCTCTAATAGAAATTGGAAGAAACTCCAATTTTGTCCCTACTATCCCTTTTCTGGACAAAGTCATTTCATAGGTCCAGACTAAACAGAGTGAAGACATCCTTAAAGTTACAATTAGTTACACACAATTTGGCGAAAAAATATTTACCCAAGCGTTCCCAACGTATGAACAAAACCCACGGTGGCAAACTCCTTATAGTAGCGGGGTCGAAAGGAATGTATGGAGCCGGAATTTTAAGTGCTCTAGCTGGAACTCGCGCTGGCGCGGGTTATACCTATTTAATGATGGACTGGCTAAGAAAAGATATTCTTAAGCATCCCGATATTCTATTTTTAAAACCTGAATTGAAAATACTAAATACGCTCAAGGTAACGGCATATGTTCTGGGTCCCGGTATTGGCCAATCCCCAAGATCAGCAAGGTTACTAAAGTTTCTGATTACAAAGAAAGTGCCCCTCGCTGTACTAGATGCTGACGGTCTAAATCTACTAGCTAAAGTTGGAAATGTTAAACTTCCTTCGGGTTGGATTCTAACTCCGCATGAAGGCGAATTGTCGCGACTATTAGGAGTTCCCTCTGAAAAAATTAGAAAAAATCCTACACATTTTGTCGCTGAAGCTCAGAAAAAATATGGCTGCGTAGTTTTATTAAAAGGCGCGTCTACATATATCTGTGATGGAGGCAAAATCTTCATTTCCAAATCTGGTACGCCCGCTTTAGCCAAAGCAGGAACAGGGGACGTTTTATCTGGAATCATCGGTGCTCTGCTTGCTCAAGGTGTATCGTCTACATTCGCCGCAGCACTCGGAGCGTATGTTCACGGAGTGATATCACAAAAGTTTCTGCAGGATGGAAATGATGTATTAAGTCTTCGACCAACCGACTTGATAGATTATCTACCGAAAATTTTAAAAACGATACGCAAATAAGAAGTTTCGCTCAATCTTCCCAGACCAGTAGCGACGAACACATTGATGAATGGGCCACTTTTAGACCGCTATGAGCGAGGCTTTACTGGGTTTTCTTCAGTTAGGTATTGGTGTCGTTATTTACGGACGTGTCGGTTTCTTTGCAATCTGCAGGATTCCAACCGGCTCACCCATAAACGCTTGTGCAAGAATAAGCTTTTGGGAAAGCAGCGGCCCCTTAAACACATCTTTTAAAATTTCCTTAACTTTCACTTCTTCAATTTGAAGATCTTTAAATTTAAAAAAACATTTTAAAGTAACCCAAGGCCCATAGCAAAGGGCAGAACCTGATGACGACACATACAATGCCGTTTTTTCCAACGGATCAATAATTTGAGCACGGTGAAATTCTAACGTGTTGCTGACGCCAGTAAGTTCGATAGGCAAAGTAAATTGAATGACAGGATCAGCAGAGTTTGGCTCAATAATTCTATAATTCGCGACTTTGAATTGCGCGGCTTGAGTTAAATTTTTATCGGTGGTGGGAATACTGTAAATTCCCGACAGATTCAGCTCTTCAGCAAACGCTACAGTATTTAGAGCTAACACGAATACGAAAACATTAACGATATAGGACATACCTCACTCCTCTGCCTTTTCCTAAACTGCTTATCTTTTTTTGTAAATGCAATTCACGTATATCTCGAAACAATGTCATCCGGGAAACCTTTACTGTTTTTAAAAGCGCTCCGATAGAAATAGGCTCCAAGGAGATTGAAATAGTTTCCAAAATTTGAAACTGACGATAGCTTAATGAGGAATCAAGAAGCGCTGCTTTAGGAATGCGTGGCTGAATCACTTTTGATTCTAATTTTTCAGTCAGTTCACTTAAAAGCAGCGGCTGGCTCAACTGATAGACACCTTCGCTGACATTGATTTTTAAACCCAAATCATCAAGGTACTTTCGAGTTCTTTGAATTAACGTCATCAACATTGGATCATGGGTTAATGGATTATATGAATAACCCCAGATTAAGTCCACAAGTTGTTCCTTAGACAGTGGTTCGGTGCTGAGCTGATTCAGTAATCTCTTTTCTAGTGTGGTTGGCGAGGAAACAAATGACCAATTGCCGTCGGTTAAGAATAATCCTTTATTGCCTTCAAATCCTAAAACCAATACTTTTTTGAAACTGTGTGCTCGTATCAATGTATGGTCTAATTGGTCATGAAAATGAATCCATCGTTTTTTGACAATCAGTTGCTTAATGGAAGAGGAACTACCTAACTGATAATACTCATTAATCATATTTCCAATCTGATCTTGCGACTCAGACGCCCTACGATCGTTGCGTATTCGTGACAGATGGCTCAAAGACTGATTACTGCCGCTTACTTTTTGCCAGAATTTTAATAATTCTAAAATTTGTAAGGCACGATCTGGATTCCTGTCCTTCAAAATCTTGTAGCGGAGTCCATAGATCTGCGACAAGAGCAGAATGTCATTTTTAGTCGACAGTGCCTCTTCAATTTTCGCTAGCTCAAGTAAAGCCGCCTCATAATTGAACCTTAGAAATTCCCAATGCGCCCATTTGAATCTCAACAGAATCTGATGACGTGGTTGCTGAATCTTAAATATTTCTTTTTGAGCTAAGGGATAATAGTTCTCAAAATCCTTTAGTCGCCCTTGATTCAAGAACTGATTCATCAAGGCCAACCAAATTAAATTTCGAGAGTAAGTATTTTGTGGATGAATTTTTTTTAAATGACCTTTTAAAGTCGGAATGGGGTTACCGAGCAAACCGTACTGGGATTCAAATGAAATAATACTCACTCGAATAGATTTCGCCAGATTCATATTTCTAACTTTAAGTGATCGTGCATAACATTCACGAAGACCTTCGATTCCAGAATATATCTCGCCTGAAATGATTTGGTTATTAGCAACCAAATCATCCGCCAATATAATCAGACTTTCTTCATGGGTTGCGTACACTGATTCCTTAGCGGCCTTTGCATACCTTAATGATTTACGGAATCTAGATCGAAAATAACTTAGAAATCCGATAGACTGAAAAAAACTAAATCGAATAAACGGATTTTTAGGTGCCTTTTTATATAACAAAAAACATTCTAAGATTAAGTTTTTTGCCTGTGGAATGTCTCCACCACGCGTAAACCCAATCGCTAAATAAAAAATTGAAAGGGCATGATCTTCGGGCGTGAATTGCTTTTTATATTTTCTGAAAAGCCCGTTTGCTTTTTTAGTTTCGCCTAAAAAAACATAGCTACCTATAAGCACTGGAATAACAGAGCTATTCAAATTCTGAATTTCAGCTTCTGCCAGCAACGCACTTTTTTTATAATTTCCAGAATTGAAAATCTTCTTTAGTTTTATATTTTTATCATTAATTTCAATCATTTAAGACATTTTTCAAATTGTGTCAAAATATATCATGATTTGTTTAGTAACGTTAATTTAAAAAAGAAATAACACGCCGTAAATTAAGTACATAAACAACGGCGAATTAATCGCCTCACTAAAGGAGAAAGATATGAAAAACTTACTTAAATTTACAGCAGTTGCGATCGCAATGGCT
This sequence comes from Bdellovibrionaceae bacterium UBA2316, assembly GCA_002345205.1. Taxonomy (GTDB): domain Bacteria; phylum Bdellovibrionota; class Bdellovibrionia; order Bdellovibrionales; family Bdellovibrionaceae; genus UBA2316. The sequence continues at coordinate 14,135 of DDVI01000038.1, forward strand.
ATGGGCTTCCAAGCTAACGCTGAAATAACAAAAAATGAACGCGTTCTAGTCGTAGTATCTGAGCTAGATCAACATGGGCCAGGTGACTTAAGAGACCTTTATCGTACGTTAGAAGGTTTAACGCGCGCTATTCCGGGTGGTATCCTAGCTAGTGAATACAGCCGCGTTATTGGACAATTCGACCGCTCTGCCACCAGCAACAACTTTGTTAATGTACTCAGAACTTTGGCTCTAGATGAACGAGTGAAAGCCGTCGATGTCATTTTATCACTCCATGGCAATACGAACAGACTTTACTTTTTCGAGGGCGGCGTTAGAATTTCCAATCTAATGACTCGCTTACTCCGCGCCGATACTCCCGCTCAAAGAGATCTAGTAATTAAAATGAAAAAGAAACTTCGCCTAATGTACAATCTGTCGTGCTTCGGGGATTCAGTAAATGAAGAATTTGTGACGGCCGGATTTGATACAAGCGTCGGATCATTAGCCGTGAACGCCAATTCCGATGTAGAGTTCCCAAGCTTTATTGGTTTATGGAGAATGGGCTTTAAGGTAAGTGAAGCTTTGGCGCCAACAAATAACCCAGCGGCACTATTAGCACACGACGGCGCTTTACGTACGCTAGGTCATGTAACTGGCAATGAAATGCTTCAACGAATCGATAGCAAAAAAGAAGTAGAAGGACGCTCAGCTTTAAGAATCGATACAGATCCGCGATAACTAAATCGTCTCTAAACTCTCAATGCGAACGGCATTGGGAGTTTTTTATGTTTTTACCGCCCAATGAGAAAGACAGCTCACAACACCAAAAACACATGTTCCCCAAGTCACATCGACAACCACAAACTTGACTGGATAATTTTTTAATATTGCCAAATTAGTAAGATCGAATATCCCGTATATTATTAAACCCAGCAGCGCACCGGTTAGAAATGTTTTCCACCATGGATCCTGCGGCGCAAAACTGGGAACTACAAACACGGCCATCGCCAGGGCCATCAATAAATAAGTAACAATCGCAGGACCAACTAAAATATCGAACTCGCCGTTCTTAATGCGTCCTATCTCTGCCAATTCTTTTAAGTTGAAATCTTTAACTACAAATTTAAACCAAAGAAAATCAAGTACCGTAAAAGCGACCACTGATAATCCAAATGTTTTCAAAATTGTCATTTTTTTCCTATTGCTTTGTAATGACCGCTACTAAATCGAAAGATAAAAAATAGGGAATTCGCTGAGCATAGTAAGATCCAATTTTATTGCAAGCTAAATACTTGGATCTGCGCCAAATTGCAAAAGGAGATCAATCGACTCCCCAGCATTAACAGCCAGTGCTTCTTTTAACGCTGTCTTTTCTGATAGACCCTTCTTATTAACATCTGCCCCGTGCTGAACTAAAAATTGAACTAGATCCAAATTACAGTTCACAGCAGCCGAGTGAAGCATCGTGTACCCAGAAAATTTGCTCGTCGCATTTATATCTAAACGCCCGGCTGTTACCATTAGCTTAACCATTTGGGTGCGATTCCATGTTGGCGCCGGCACGAAACAACGCTTCAAAGGCATCAAAATTTCCACCCAAAACTGCATACTGCAAAGCCGTTCGTCCGTAACGATCCTTCAAATCAATGCGTTCACGACGCGTGAGCAAGGTGTGAATACGTTTTGAATTACCCGCATAAGCCGCCTTCATTAAGGGGGTTAAGAAAACTCCCTTCTGAATTGAATAACGATTAGATTCCAAATTTTGGCGAATCGTAGGACATTCATTTTTAACATTTAACGTAGCGGCACTAAGAGGCGAACTAAACACGGGCGTAGCAGATGATTTGCTAGAATTGTTGCAGCCAATTTGCGCAACGACGATGAATGTAACTAGAATAAATTTCAAAACCTTGAGCATAAACTACCCCTTATTTCACTTAAGAAATACCCGCTCAAGGTTTAGCAATTACCGAGCCTAAATGCCTATTCGGTTTTAAGCCACTCGATAGGAAATTTACCATCACTTACGAAACTTTTTACAGGCTTGCGCGTATTTGGTTCCTCGCGCGTTTGTAAATGTTCAGGTAGTGATTTTTTATCGCCTAGCTTGCCGACCGCAACCATGGCTTCGACAGTAAAATTATCTGTCAGTTGAAATTCTGATTTGATTTTGGCATGAGAAATTCCCGCCATACCGTGAGTAAACCAACCTAGTTTTCTCATTTCCAAAGCAAAACTGATCCAAGCAGAACCGGTATCAAAAGAGTGCGTTTCCGAAAATACAACTTTATCGCCCGACTTAAAATCTTTCTTAGATAAAATGATAATTAAAGCCGCAGCTTTAGTTGCCCAAACACGATTCGCCTCAACCATGAAACTATTAAACAATTCCCAAGCCGGCGACCCACGACGCGCATACAAAAATCGCCATGGCTGACTATTGCTCGCCGACGGTGCCCAGCGGGCGGCTTCAAAACCGGTCAGCAAAGTCTCGTCTGAAATTTCTTCGGCGGAAAAAGCACGTGGTGACCAACGATCAGTAAACTTTGAATCAATTGGGTAATCTGGTTTTCTAGAATTCATATTTCCTCCGAGGAAAGTTCAATAGAACGTTAGGGAAATAGTTAACTCTGGACACTATTCTCGTCAACTGTGTAGTCTAAATTCAAAGAGGGTTAAATATGAGTATTCATTTTTTTGAATCTGAACTAGATATGCCTGCCAAAATGGTAATTTTGCCTGTTCGGTCTACTGTCATTGCAACGTCAAGGGGTGTAGTTATTATATCACCGATTAAATTTACTCCAGGGCAATTTGCGCAAATTGAGTCTCTAGGTAAAGTAACGGACATTATTGCTCCTTCGCTGTGGCATCACCTCTATTTACCAAAAACCGCAAAACGATTTCATGATGCTACCATTTGGGGACCCAAGGGATGTAAGGAAAAACGCCCCGATATCATGTGGGACAAAATACTTGGTCATGACTTATGGGCACATCAAAACGACATTGAAATGATTCCGCTTCACGGCATGCCTAATGTCAACGAAGTCGTATTCTTCGACAAAGCCACTCGTTCCCTAATCGCAACCGATCTCGTCTTCAATTTACAACGTCCAAAAGGTTGGGCCTCCGCTATTGTATTAGGACTTGCGGGTACCTATAAAAAATTTGGTGTCAGCAGAATATTAGTTAACGCGGTAAAAGATCGAGCCGCATTTTCTGAATCAGTAAAAAAAATATTCTCCTGGGATTTTGATCAAATAGTAATGGGCCACGGCGATATTTTAGTAGCTGATGGAAAAATAAAACTTAAAAATGCGTTCAATGAACGCGGCTTTAGTTTTTAGGTTTGTTCCCATAAACACCAGACGCACAGCCAAAGAAGTGTTCAAAGTAGGTTGCATTGAGCCCGCGCTTTACCAATTCTTTTTGGAAATTCTGGCTGTTACCATACTCCCGAGTGTAAATTCCTAAATAACGGTAATTATCTGGATTTCCCATACAGATTTTTCCAATGTTGGGGATAACGTGATTCATGTAGAATCCATATAGTAATTTTAAAAGAGGGCTCTTGGGAACCGAAACTTCGACAAATGAAAATTCGCCATTTGGTTTTAACAATCTATCGACTTGTTTGGCTAGCTCCCTTTGCTGCTGCGGCGAAAACGTTTTTAATCCGAATGTAGACACAATCACATCCGCAGAACCTGGAAGAATATCGACTTCAAACACATCGGCTTCGATAATTTCTGCAGCGACGTTTAGATTTTCCAAATTTTTACGAGCACGAATACACATTTGATGTGAAAAATCGATACCTTGAATTTTACCTAGTTGCCGGAAGTGATCTTCTATATCTGGTAACGTTTCACCCATTCCCGTCATTAAATCCAATACCAGATCAGCGTCTTGTCTTTTAATTTTATCAACACAAACTTTACGCCAAATCGCCGTGAACCCAAACGAAGCAATTAAATTGACGACACCATAACGCTGATACATTTCATCAAATAAGGCTTTTACACGACTGGGTTGATATAGATCCTTTTCACTCGCCATAATTAAACGTATCACTAAATAAATTTGTTAATCATCAAAAAAGGAGACTACTATATGGCAGCAACAATAACGGAATAAGCCAAACTCGCTCCTATGAACGGAGTGCCGCCTCAATAGAATTCATGATCTTCGGATTGTCAGGTGTCATGTCGGGAGCAAATCGTTCCACCACTTGACCTTGGCGACTAACTAAAAACTTTTCGAAGTTCCATAAAATATCTTTTTTAACTTTTCGTGGAAAACCAAATTCGACTAAGTCAGCTTCCAAACCAGAATTAGGAATTTCTATAGCATCAGGTTTAATATTGGTGAGATAGGTATATAACGGATGCTGCTCCGGACCTTTTACTACAATTTTCTGAAACATTGAAAATTTAACACCGAATTTGGTAGTACAAAATTCTTGAATCTGTTGATTCGTTCCTGGCTCTTGAGCACCAAATTCATTTGCGGGGAAAGCTAAAACCTCAAATCCGCGGTCTCTATATTTTTCGTAGATGGCCTCTAAGGCTTCGTACTGGGGTGTTAAACCGCATTCGGAAGCGACATTAACGACAAGAAGAACTTTTCCTTTATACTCTGACAAACTTGATTCTTTTCCATCTATTTTTGGAATAGCAAAATCATAAATACTGGTAGTCATTTCTAACCTCTTTTGTTTTTATTAAAGGACACTTGACCAACCGGTAAGCTCAAGTGAATTTTAACATCTAACACGTTTTCGTGTATACTAGAATTCCTAAATTAAAACCCAATATATCAGTTGGTTCTAAATTTTACCCAACGTCATCATTTCGCGAAGCTTAATTTCTAAAAACTTAGAAACTTCTCGAACCTTTCGAGATATCACTTTTTGAGGAGGGTACACCAAATGCAAAGGAGCTGTTTCCAATCCCCACGACGATAATACCTGCACAAGCTCTTTAGATTCTATAAATCTATTCACCATGGGACTTGGCAGAAGAGAAATCCCATGCCCCGCTCTTACGAATGTACACGCCAAACCTTTGTGATTTACTTTCCACTGCGGATTGAATTTTATCTTTTCTTTACGTGATCCATTAGTAACCACCCACTCATTACGTTCACTGTTGGGCCCTAAAGGAGAATAAATACATTTGTGCTTAGCTAAGTCTTCAGGCTTTTTGGGAGCCCCGAATTTTTCAAGGTAATCCGGAGATGCCACAAAAACAAATGTTGATTCTCCAACATATTTTGCTTTTAACGTAGAGTCTTTCAATTTACCGCCACGAATCCCTATATCCGTTTCAGTTCGCAGAAGGTCCACGTATTCGTCTGTTAAATTCAGATCAAATTGTAGTCCCGGATGTAGTGCACTTAATTCCAGCAAGATGGATGACATCATTCCTTGAGCGAAATCCTCTGGCGCAGTAATGCGCACAACTCCAGTTAGTTCTTCACTTTCGCTTGATATCGAACGCTCCAACCCTTTAATTTGTTGCATAAGAGGCTGAATTTCGCGAAAAAGTCGTAGGCCTGACGACGTGATCTTAAAAGAGCGAGTGGTTCTAAGGATTAAATGCTGATTTAAATCACGCTCAAGTCGAGACAGCGCCCGGCTGACCCGCGATATGGGTTGCTTAAGCCTACGAGCCGCTTGGGTCATTGAACCCGCCTCAACCACTGCTACGAACGTATTCAATAGGTTTAAATCCACAGTTACCTCATTTTTGCAAATATGCAAAAATGATTACTAATTTTGTCTACTTTTGCAAATAGCTTTTTCACGACATAGTGATTGAAAGCGAAAAACTCATCAATTGGAGGTAATATTTATGAGCGTACTTAAAAAAATCATGCAAACTAATGCATCTTATGGACCACTAGTTGCGCGAGTGGCGTTAGGTGTAACGATGTTTCCCCATGGTGCTCAAAAAATGTTGGGCTGGTATGGGGGATATGGTTTCACAGGTACGATGGACTACTTTACCTCCCAAGGAATGCCGTACGTAGTAGCCATACTTCCTATTTTGGCCGAATTTTTTGGGGCCATTGGTTTAGTGACCGGCTTACTGACTCGGGTGGCTGCTTTTGGCGTGGGTTTCACGATGCTAGTTGCGGGTTTAACGGTACATGCACAACACGGTTTCTTCATGAACTGGTTTGGAAATCAAAAAGGCGAAGGCTTAGAGTACTTCATTTTAGCCATTGGCCTTTCAATCAGCTTAATAATTACTGGTGGTGGAAATTTATCTGGAGACAAAGCACTTACAAAATAATTAGGCTGGTAAGCGTATAACGAAGCAGGTGTTCAGGCATTTTTTATCGTATTCCAAACCCCGGGGGCTTTGTCGTAAAAAATGGCTGCATTAATTTCGCCTGAATCTGGAGGCTAGCTCATCTGGAAAATAGATATGAGCCACCCTCTTTGTAGATGAATGTCTATAAATCAATATTTTTACTTGATTTACAAAATATCTAAGGCTGTTCGCAAATGTTCGTTTTGCACATTTTAGCGGCTTCAACCACCGATGGATATGGCCATTCTGAACGAATGTACTTGATGCAGGACTCACTTACATTTCCCGCACAGATCTTTGCAGCTTCGGCCATTGCCGGATAAGGCCACTCTGACTTTACGTAATTTAAACAGCTTGGATTAACTCCACCTTGGCATTGTTTAGCGGCCTCAGCGACTGATGGGTAGGGCCATTCCGCACGTACAGTCTTAATACAATCTTCGATACCAGCTATTGCAGCCGATGACAAAATTAGCACAATAATAGAAACAAATGTTTTCATATTTCCCCCACTAAAAGTTTACATAGCAAGGTTGCGGCCAAATTAATTGGTATCATCTGGCCACCAGGCCGTTGCCGACGTAACTAAACCGTCGGCCCATCTGTGTACACATCAGATTGCGCACGAGATTTCGTAGTATAGCGGATCGGGGCTGCTTTTTTCAATTCAGCACCTGCTGGACGGCGCTTCGGAAGTGAGAATGTAAATGTACTTCCACTGCCGCCATGACTATCAACGCGAATTGTTCCGCCATGTGCTTCGACGATTGTTTTCACTACAGCTAAGCCGATGCCAGCTCCCTGATCTGCTGTTTTGCGTGATTGCCAGAATTGAGTAAATAAACCTGGAATTTTATTTTCAGGTATCCCCGGCCCGCTGTCAGTAATCGCGATATTTACAAACTGTTGATCACTTCGCACTTTAACCACAACTTTGCTATTCTTAGGACTAAACTTGATTGCGTTTCCAACTAGATTTGCCATCACACGCAAAACACGTTCTTTATCCATGAAGGCCAGCACTGGGGGATTTGCAGATTCGAATTGTAAGCGAATACCCTTTTGTTTAGCTAACGGTTGCATCATCACGCGCGCATCATCTAGTACATCATCGATACCCATTTGATCCAATCGTAGAGTCAACCCTGCTTGATCCGCCATTTTTTGATCACAAATGTCTTTGATCAACGTTTCAATTTCTGCAACTGCAGTTTTTACCAGTTCACCGCTGTCTTGGATCGGACTTGATTCAGAAAAGTTAGTTAGAATTTCTGCGATTTGATTTAAATGCTCTAATGGCTCTTTGAAATCATGATTGATGGCTGAGATAAATTCATCCCGCGCCTGAACCGCATTTTTAGCTTCAGCAACTAACCGATCGCGTTCAGCTAATTGGCGACTGCGTTCGCGAAGAACTTTTACCACAAGTACTGACATACCTAAAAAAATAACTGCTAGCAGCCCAGTTAGTACGGCCATTCCTTCAGGAATTTGACTTTCCACTCCAAGTGCTGCTGCACGTGATTCTGCTTGAACCTGATTGATTTCAACGTTATGCAGATTCTTCATTTCGTCTAAATTGTCGTTCATTTGCTTTAGCAACGGTGATGCTTTTGACTGGTAAAACTGGCCAACTATTTTTGATTCCGTTTGCTTTTCACGGAATTCCATACCTTGTTCAAAAAATTCCTGAAGTTGAGTTTGAATCGCATCAAAGCGACGAACGATTTCAGGAATTTGTGGCAATGGATATTTTTTCTGAAAACTAGATAAAGCTTCCATTAAATTTTGTTTATCTTGTTTTGATTTGTCGTACAAAACTTTTGAGCCTAATAGAAAGAATGAACGACTATTAGAAATTTGTGCCTCTGCTAAATTGCGCATGCGTTCAACTTCAATCAATGCACCCGGATCAACGTTTACTGCAGCGTTATTCGCAACAACGGTTTGGCGCAGTTTCATGGCGTAACCCCACGCACCCACTAATACCGCCACAAAAATAACTAAAAAGACTACAAGAGCCTTTTTCTCAATACTTGAACTTTTTGATTTTAAATTATTTTTAGTCATCTATTTTGGATAGCAAGTGCACGAACATCGAGCAACCAAAAAATTAGGAAATAAAATCAAATCATGCATGAGGACAATTTTTGGCATTATACATACCAACCCATTCGCCCCTGAGTCGCTTGTAAAGTGTTATTAGTGAGTGCATGAATATCTGATTCTAAATTTACTGTCGCACTAACTACAAACGGTACGATATGGGGGCAATAAGACGTTGCTTTTTTCCCGTGTAAGGCAAGAAGTCGACCATTCGGCGCAAATAGTGGTGCATATATGGCATTGAGCCGATCTTCCACAGCAGCCCACTGTAATTGGGTCGCTCGGTCATACGCATAAATTACTTTATCTGCATCCCATACAACAAATTGCCCATCAGGTGAAACATCATAGCTACCACTACTAGGTTTGACTTCTATATTTGCGAACTGACCTTGATCTGCAAATTTGGAACTAAAGCCATTCAAAAAGCCCGAATTACTCCGTCTAAGCACTAGTTCGCCCGTGAGCCCAATCTAAACGGGGTCTTCATAATTATCAAATTGAGTAATCACTTGGATTGAAGCCAATTCTAATACGAGCGTTCTGTTCCAACGCTTTCGACTATTTGCAAATACAATTTCTTTTACAGTAAAGGCAAAATATTTTTCATCCGGACTAAAAACAATTGAACTCACTAACGATGAATTCGCTCGTTTAATTTGTATTCGGTTTTTCAAGCTAGCATCAGAATTGAAAAGTGAAATAAAAAAACCACCTTCTGGATTCTCGCCTTTGTCTGCTACGGCAATTAATCCGGACCGAGACACGCCTATACCAATCTCGCTTGGAATGTTTTTTTCGGGACTAAATTCTATATTTACAAGTGAAGCAAAATTGTATACCGCAATTTTACTTTCATTTTTAAACACCAAGAAACCAATTCCGCCCTGGTCTGGCGTCCCTAGAGGACGAACGACAGGAACCGGTTGCGAACTATGGTTTCCACCACTACAGCTTAAAAGCGCCATCCCGGAAAGAGTGATTAAACTCTGAGTAGTAATCCTTCGCCGAGATATGTCGTGTATCAACGCCCTCATAGTTAACTATCATGCAATTCGACGGCCTGATAACAATTAGCTCATTTCGTTTTCGCAATCCAAAATTCTACTTTAGATAACTGCTTAGGGCGTACAGTCGGGTCAACCAAATCCCACTGTGTTGGGAGACCGCCAAAAACCAAAGAATTCAAATTTAACTTATAAATATCGTATACGGTTTTACCAATTGTTGGCATTTTGAACGGGCGACAAAATTTTCCCGAAACATTCTGAGCCACATTAAGTTTCCAGTTTTTAAAACCACAACCATCCTCATTCGTGTTGCTATTAAACTTTTCAATCACACTTTGCAGATGAACAGTCATCTCTACTTTAGATGGTGTACTGTTAAACTTTTTACCGTCTCCAAACTTTGCCCCAGTAATATAGCTGGCCTCATACGCCATGCTCAACGAATGCGTAGTGCAGACCTTATCCTCAAACAATTTAAAATTAACGGTCTCTTTACTATTTTCAAATTTTATTACTGCCTTAAAAGAATGATTTCCAAAAATATTACATTCAGAAACCCAATTGCCTGTAATGTCTGATTTGGCTAAAACCGAAATTGAAAACAAAAGAAATGTAACTGCATTTATTACTATTTTCACCGTGTCTCCTATATTTTTATGCCACAAAATTTGCAGTAAATCGCATCCGCATCCGAGGTCCCACAAAACGCAACTTGGGTACGGCTAACCCATGGCGCTCAGGCAGAGTTAACTGTTTGAAGACTAAACTCCGAAAAGTTGAGTCACTACGAACAAAGCTAGCAGACCCAATGCGATCGTGGCAACTGTACTTCGCGTTTTAAAACAAATCACGAAAGCACCAACCAAAACTATTAAACGTTCTTTGCCCATGACCCACTCGACGGAGCCTTGATGATAAAACACGGCAGGTGCTACGAATGCCGGCAAGATCGCAGCTGGAATATAAGAAAATAATTCTTTTGTTCGATCCGAAATCTGTATCCTATCTGATACCGCAATAATTGAGCCTCGAATTATAATTGTTCCTAATGCCAGGAAACCTATATTGATCCAAAAATACCGGGCATCTATCATGAACTCGCCTTATCTCGAGACAAATAGGCCGCTAGCATAATAGATAAACAGGCCGTAACAATTAGTCCCACTTTAAATGGAAGACTATATAACAAAACGGAAACACCCGCAGAAAAAGCGGCAACAAATACATATTTCTTATTTTTCAAAGTCGGAATCAGAAGAGCTACAAAACTGAGCGGAACTCCATAGTCCAGTCCCCACGAAGCTGGAGCAAAATTACCAAAAATAAATCCAGCCACAACCGATAACTGCCAAACCAATATCATACACAAAGACGCGCCAAAATAGAATGCTACTGCATTTTTGTTTGTTGGAAGTTTATCTTGATTTGCTGACATCACGGCATAACTTTGATCCGTTAACAGATGAGCCGCAAAAAATTTAGATATAAATCCCGAGTTCTGTAAATACGGCGACATGGCTGCACTATACAACAAAAATCTTAGATTAATTACTAAGCCAGAAATTATGACCACAATGCCAAGTGCGTTTCGGGTCATTAAATCGATTGCGGCTAGCTGAGCAGCTCCTGCATATACGAAAACATTCATGCCCAATGTTTGGAAGAAACTAAACTTAGCTTCCGAGCACAACGTACCGACAACGGCCCCAAAAGGAATAATACCTGTGGTTATTGGGATCATTAATTTAAATCCCATTCCAAAAAAATTCTGCGTCTTCATGATGAACTTTCTATTGTCGAGGTATGTTGATAAAATGCAACAAAAAGCGACAAAATCGCGGCCACCAAAAGCGCTACACATAATAATTTGCTCAGAGCAAAGACCTTACTCCAAAAGGTATTGTTTCGCGCGAGTGTTTCGAATTCATTCACGTAAATAATCTCACACGCGCCACTTTCCCGATCTGTCCTGGATACACTTGTATTTCTGTATGGCCCACCATCTACGCTATAGTTTACTAACTGTCCTTTAATGCGGATTTCATCACCCACTTTGGAATTTTCTATCAATTTTCGAATATTAATATTCGCAGGAATTAAGTGATTATTCGATATCTGATCCATTTTGAAATTCTGCCAAGCGTCCCCGCTTTCTGTTTGCACATAACACGTCCAGTTCCCATTTCTAAAATTAAGCTTATCTAAGTAGGGATTTAAAATATTCGTGCCCCAGATAACGCATATGTCTTTTGTATTTATATAATCATTCCAAGACTCATGGGAGGTATCCGTCCAACTATCAGAATCGTGATTTGAAACTACCAAACCCCAGATTTCATAATCATGAGTGGGATTTAATTGATAACGATGTCCATTCGCCTCCATAGTAAACGACGTTTTAGTCGTAGGTATCTGGACCGGTTCTTTTTGAAGACTACCAAGAGAAACAAATCTAGTTGGAATTTTTTGCGACCGCCAGTAGCTGATTCCGCAAATGGCGGCGCAAAGCACTAATAGTTTTGAAAAGCGTATGAAACAATCGATGTTACTTTTCATAAATTGAACATCTTTGGTTGATCTGAAATAGGTAATTTTGATATCACTGAAGACTATTTTTGCAAATAGTCTTCAAGTTTGTCAAACGAACCTGTCCAACCCAGAGTCATACCCGTTCGTTCTTTCACGAAAGTAGCAAGTTCTGCCGGAGTACAATTTCCATATGTTTCCCAAGTTATGGTAACTCGCGTTTCGTCTACACTTTCTTCAGATAACTTTACCGTAGTTAACATTGTTTCTGGCCAAGTCGGTGCCATCGGGTGACGACTCATATTTCCTTTTTCATCACAGAATTGCTGAGTATAGACAATTAAATTTGGACTTTCGATTTTTACATACTCTGCACGCCCGTACATTTTTATATCGCCGCCACTCATCATATACATAGATTTACCGCCGGCTCTAATATCAGCATTCATGAATTGCATCGTCATGCCTGTTGGCGGTAGCCATTTTGCAATGTGTTTCGGATCTGTCCACATTTCAAACATAGTTTTGATAGGCGCTTTGAAGGACCGGTTGATAACGAAAACTTCTTTTCCCGTTTTTTCTTTCTCTACGTATTCTGCTAAACGATCCCATGTTGAATTTCCGCCTGCGGCTTTAACGAACTTTGCAATTTCGGCTGCCGCTTCTGGGGACGCCAAAATCATCCGCATATCCATCTTCGTTTTACCTTTTTCATCAGAAAATGTAACATTTACGCGAAATAATGGGGGCGTATCCTCGGTACCACCATGGTCATAAACTAATTTTTTATACGGCTCGACTTCAAAGTACTTAGTCAAATTTGGCCAATCTTTGCCATCTGGTCCATGCATTGTATATTTCCAATGTCCACCCACACGTAAATCTTTACTGTGAGTAGTAATCGTAAACCCACGAGGGCCCCACCATTTTGCGACTTGTTTTGGATCCGTCCAAGCATCCCATACTGCTTTTACAGGCGCATCATATACACGCACTATTTTGAGTTCATTTGAATTACTTTTTGCGAACATTAGTTTTTCCTTTCTTTTTCTTGTTACCTGTTACAGTTTTTAAATATTCATCTAGGCGATCAAAACTTTCTTCCCAGAAAACGCGATATTGTTCCATCCAATCGGCAGCGTCCTTCAAAGCCTCTGCATTTATTTTGCAAGGCCTCCATTGAGCTTCGCGAGTTTTCGTGATCAATCCTGCTTTTTCTAAAACTTTTAAATGTTTGGTAACGGCGGGCAGACTCATCTCTTTCAAAAATGGTTGCGCTAAATCTGAAACGTTAGCTTCACCTTGGGATAATTTTGCCAGCATTGCCCGTCGTGTGGGATCAGCTAGGGCGGCAAAGGTGGTACTCAGATTATCTTGCATATTATTTAACCTCTTTGTTAATTAACTACTTAGTTAAGTATAAGTTGAAGCTATGCCTACGTCAACGGCATTTTTAAGCAGCTGAAATTACTAAGAAAATCTAACTATATCTGTTTTCTACAATATGCTTAAGGGTCTTAAGATCCGTTTCTATAAACCTTAAATCCCCATCGGCGATTCGCAAAGACAAATACGTTCTCTATATTGTGTTTAATAGATATAGAAATATGTTTCACTGGAAAACTCATAACGCCTGCTATTTTCTTCCCGACACCTAAATTTTTGGTATACAGTATCGAACATCACTTAAAAGGAGAACTACATGGCTAAGATTACATTAAAAGGAAATCCTATTAACACGACTGGCGATTTGCCAAAAGTTGGCTCAACGGCTCCAGAGTTTAAATTAACAAAAATGGATTTATCAGAAGCGACCCTTTCTTCTTTTGCAGGAAAGAAAAAAGTTTTAAATATTTTTCCAAGTATTGATACCGGGACTTGCGCTTTATCAGTAAAGCATTTCAACAAAGACGCTGCGAATGCAAAAAACACCGTCGTTATAAATATCTCTGCAGATCTTCCATTTGCACAAAAGCGTTTCTGTGGTGCCGAAGGTATTGCAAATGCAGAAACTATGTCGTCATTCCGTAGCACATTTGCAAGAGATTACGGGTTACAACTTCAAGATGGTCCGTTAGCAGGACTATGCTCACGCGCAGTTATCGTTCTAGATGAAAACAATAAAGTTCTATACACGGAACAAGTGGCTGACATCGTTAATGAACCTAATTACGACGCCGCAATGAAATCGTTAAACAATATGTAAGTCTTTGATCTTGATAGGAAAAACCAAACGACTTGAATTTCAGGTCGTTTGCCTTTATCCTATTAGTTCTGGGCTCTACACCCAGAATTTATGAGAGCGTAAATAAACCAGTTTAATTTTTTTAATTTAACTTCAATTCCACACAGTCTGTGTGAAGGGTTTATTTATGAATGCAATCGTCACCGCAAGGGGCGTCTCTCTTGAGTTAACAAGTGGGCGGCTACTCTTTTCAAATTTAAATTTTACAATTAACCCCATACTAACGGCACTGGTTGGTCCCAATGGCGTTGGAAAAACGAGTTTAGCAAAGCTATTGGTCGGCGAGATTGAACCCACTTCGGGTTCTATCCGTCGCAATGTTCCTGTTACGTTTTTTCATCAACGAGAAGAACCGCCCGCCATGACTATCGAAGAGTTTCTAACCGAAGACTACTCTTGGCCAACGCTAGGTGAAAAATTACTTGATGGGATTGATCGCCAAAAATTGTGTACACACTTAAGTGGTGGGCAATGGATGCGCGTTCGCTTGGCCCATTCCCTCAAAGATCGGTTTTTAATTCTAGATGAGCCAACCAACGACTTGGATCGCGAAGGCCGAGAAGCTATCTTGCACTATTTGCAACGGCGTGAAGGTGGAGCTTTGATTGTTTCGCATGATCGCGAGTGTTTGCGCCTATGCCAAGATATCTTGGAACTTTCGAATCGCGGGCTCAGTAAGTTCGGCAATGGTTGGGATCTGTACGAAGAGGTCAAAAATCAGGAACGGAAAAACTTAAGCGCGGCATTAGATTCCGCCAAACGCGATCGCGATCAAGCTCATATCGATCGCGCAGAACAAATGGCTAAACAAGAAAAACGCAACCGACGCGGAGCTAAAACCGCCGAACGCGGAGGTATGCCAAAGATTTTATTAGGTGCGCGCAAACGCCGTGCGCAAGCAACTTCTGGCAGTATCGATGCCGCGACCTTGGACCGCGCAAAATCGGCCGTTCAAGATGCGTACGAAGCATTTGCTGAAATGAAAATCGATCCTGTCATGTATGCCGACCTAATTGGTAAAGCAATCCCTAATCAAAAATTGGTTGCAGAGGCCAGAGACTTCAACATCAAATTTAAAAACTGGCTTTATCCAAGAGATCTGAACTTTACGTGGCGAGGAAATCTGCGTTTGGCTTTAAAAGGCGAAAACGGTTCAGGTAAATCAACTTTGATCAAAGCTATCCTGGGCGAAGCATTTGAAACGCACGGTAAATTAATTCGCGGAAATTTGAAAACACTGTACATTGATCAACGATGCGCGATTTTAGATGAAACAAAAGATATCTTTGAAAATATTCGCGATGTCTCTATGCTTGATGAAAGTGAAATCAGAAATGGTCTATCGAAATTTCTATTTAAGAAAAATACCGTTTTCCAAAAAGTAAGTACTTTAAGTGGTGGCGAACGATTGCGAGCAGCGTTAGCGCGTGGGTTATTGAGCACTGAAAGACCGGAGCTTTTGATTTTAGATGAACCGACAAACAATTTGGATCTTTTAAATATCGAGTTTTTGGAAAACCTCATTCGTGAATTTCAAGGCGCATTGCTTGTGATTTCCCATGATGAGATCTTTTTGAAAAGAGCCAATGTGACCGAAGTGCTTGACCTTATAGACTTAAGGTTTCAAAATCAAAACTAAAAAATACCTTATTTTGAAATATGTTATAGCCCCAATAACTTCTTGGATAAATCGACGGCGCGTTCGACAAGCTCGAACGCATTTTGGTGCAGGTACTCGCTGTGTTTTACGTAATCCATATTCCGCTCCATGTCTTCAGCCGACCAACCTAACGAATGACCTACATAGGGAAATGCGGGGGATGCAAAACCCAGTTCACTAAAGAAGTTTAACATCTGTCCGGCGACAGACTGAATATTATCCTGACCACCTGTAATGATAAAACCGGCAACCTTGTTTTGAATCAATACCCGATCTTTTAACGTAATTTGATTTTGAATGCTGTTAAGTCGTTCGGCCATTTTATAATATAACGAACTCGCGTTACCCCAACGAATGGGTGAGGATAAAATCACAACATCGGCCCAGTGAACTAGATTTTCATAAACCTGAACCATCTGATCATTAGGATCTATTTTTGTAATGGAACAAGGCCATGTGCAGGCTTTCTCTGATTTTGAATAAAATCCTTCACAATGCCTAAAATTTAAATCTGACAACCCCAAAAATTTTGTTTCGACATCTAATGTACTTGAGGCTTTGCCAAGTGCCGTCTTCAATAGCTCTTCTGATGTTGAAAAACGTGGATGATTACGATCCATTGCGGTCGTAGAGATACCCAGAACTTTGATTTTTCCAGGCTCGCGTTTTGGCTCACGAGCTAAGCCAGAACCGGGATTGTAGGTAGCCCGCACTCTTTGTGATTCTGCGCCCGCATTTATAAATAACGATTCGCCTTCGATTTTTATCGGAATATTAGGAACCGTTCCCGCGTGCGATGAAATAGGCTCGGTGGATTCACGAACAGATTCACCCGTCTTGTGATTAAACTCCCAATAGTGCCATGGACATTCGATACAGCCTTTTTTCAAACGACCTTTCGAAAGTGGTCCACCCATATGATTACATTTATTATTGAGTGCTCCAAATGCGCCGTCATAATAACTTAAAACCACTTTTCGATCACTGATCGTAAGTTCTTTTAATCCACCTGTTGATTCAAGCTCACGAATCAAATCCTGAGTTTTCCCTACAAGCGTCCATTCGCTAGCGACTGGATCCATTATTCAACCTTATTTTTTTGCGTTTGTTCAAAGAGATCATTCTTAGCAGTTAGTGTCCGTCCAATCGTTTCAGCAATTAACAGCCACAACACAGCTTGCGATGGTGTTAGGTTATCTTTTAGCGTATCATTAAAGATTCCAAGCCAACGTTTGAGCAGTTCCCGATTGAACCCAGCGAAATAGTGTTTAGGCACAGGGTTGTATTCAGAAAATTGATAGGGCTGACCGCCCATTCGAATCCACCAAAAATGAGTGATGCGATCGATGTGTTCAGGCCAATCATGAACCGATTGAAACGGCACTTGCAAAACAGGGTCACGCTGAATTCGATTGTAGAAATCATCAACGACTTTAAAAATTTCACCATGCGTGAAAACGATATCTTTCACCGTTAACGTATCCGTAGGGACCGGAATGGATGAGCTCATAATAATTTTCCTATAGCTGACAGCCTACTGCACCTGCAGTTAAAGTCACGTTTTTTTTTATGGCTCTTCCCACAAAACCCTTTCCAATTGGGCAATTTCCAACAATACTATAACCCCATGTACAAACTGCGCGATTATCAGCAAGATGCTGTTAACAACACTATCAAGTACTTCCAAAAGAAGCGCGATCCCGCAATGATTGTTCTGCCAACTGGCGCAGGAAAATCACTTGTTATTGCTGAACTCGCACGCATTGCGCGGGGCCGTGTTTTAGTTTTAGCGCACGTTAAGGAATTGGTAGAGCAGAACTATGAAAAATACAAAAGCTATGGATTGGATGCCGGAATTTTTTCAGCGAGTCTTGGTAAAAAGGATTGGGATCAAAAGGCTATTTTTGGCGGCGTACAATCTGTGGCACGCGCACCTGATGAGTTTTTTAACGATTTTAGCCTTTTAGTCATTGATGAATGCCATCGCGTCGCTGAAGAAGGTGCGACTCAGTATCAAGAAGTTATTAAAAAACTTCAGGCTCGCAATCCTGGTTTATGCGTGCTGGGTCTAACGGCGACTCCCTATCGTTTGGGACTTGGTTGGATCTATGAGTATTCAACCAATGGTGAAATCAAGACCGATAAAAAACGCTTCTTCAAACAGTGCGTGTATGAATTGCCACTCGCCTATATGATTAAGAACAAGTACTTAACCACACCAGTAAAAGTCGATATTCCTGTTACGTGCTATGATTTTTCGGAACTGATGGATAAGGATCGCACGTATACGACGGCCGAAGTTGAAGAGATTTTAAAAAGTCAAAAACGACTGACTCCGTTGATTATCAAGAACATCATCGATATTACAGAACGTTTTGACCGAAAGGGCGTAATGATTTTTAGCGCCTCCGTTCGCCATGCCGAAGAAATCATGTCGCATCTACCTAAAGACGATGCACGAGTTGTTCTGGGTGATACGGATATCAGCGAACGCAATGAAATCGTAAATGATTTTAAAAAGAAAAAATTTAAATACCTAGTAAACGTGTCAGTGCTGACAACGGGATTTGATGCCCCTCACGTAGATGTCATTGCGATACTAAGACCGACAGAATCCAATGCCTTGTATCAGCAAATTATCGGTCGTGGTCTGCGCTTATCTAGTGATAAGAAAGACTGTTATGTTTTGGATTATACGGGAATGGGCCATGATATTTTTGCGCCGGAAATTAATGACAAGCGCCCAGCAAAAGATACCGTTCCGGTTCGAGTCACCTGCCCCGTGTGTGACTTTGTAAATAACTTTTGGGGTTATGCCGATGATGACGGCCAGGTCTATGAACACTTTGGTCGCAAATGCAAAGGGGCACGTCAAGATCCAAAAACGTACGAGATCATACCGTGTGGATTTCGGTTTCGCTCTAAAATTTGCCACAGCTGCGGATGTGAAAATGATATTACAGCTAGAGCCTGTGAAAACTGCGATGCCACACTGATTGATGCTGATGCCAAACTTAAACAAGCCAAGTTATCAAAAAATTCACACGTCTTAACGCCAGAACGAATTACGTTTGAAGAGCGAACAGACAAAAACTCGCAGTCATATTTAGAAATCAGATATTATGATTATGATTCTAACTACCTCAGCGAAGCACATTTTTTTAGCAACCCGTCTTCGATTAAGAAATTTAATATTAATTTCCTGCGTTCGCACTTGCGGCGTCCAGAACTGGCGATGGATTTAACATCACCTAAAGAAGTCATTCGGTTTCAGAAACTCTTCCGCCTGCCTTCGTTCGTTATCGCCCGAAAGCAGGACAAATTCTGGAAAATTACCGAAAAAGTTTTCGCGGAAGAATTGTAGAAAAAAATTTTTACATAATCTCAATTTCGTCCAATTTATGACTATTCGGCCTTCTGATTGTAGCATTACTAAACATGTTTATGAAATTTTCTTGTTAGTCATTTATCGATCTTTAAAGGCGACCGATAAATAAATCAGTTTACTCTATTGAACTGTAACACCAACTCCTCGGAGACAAAATGAACAGAATCTTTTTCAAATTTTTAGGTTTAGCCACAATCACAATTAGTCTAGGTTGCGCAACAATAGTTAAATCTGACAAAATTCCAGTTAAATTTATGGGAGGTCTTAAAGAAGGCGATACTATTCTTAATACCCCTGACGGTCAGTATAATTTAAAAAATGGCCAAACTACAGTGTTAGTCTCTAGATCTAAAACTGATATTCCTATTTCGGTAACCTGCAACAATGAAACTCGCGAAGGAGTAATCATAACCAAATACGATGCTTTGGCTGGTATCTTGGGAAATATCGTTTTTGGAGGAATAATCGGAATGGGAATAGATTCATTCAATAACAAAACGTATGATCCGCCTAACTCTTTTAACTTAGCTCCCCTATGTTCCGACTCAAAAGATGCAAGTGTAGCGGAAAATAGTTCTAATAGTCCAAAGAATCGAGATCCTAGTTCGAAGTAAGTTGTAAAAATGATGTCTAGCGCATCTTTCCGAGCTCGAGGTTACATTAATCGCCCTTGTTCGGAAAACTTCACTGCGATCTGTGCGGCTACACGAGCATTGTTTAACACCAACTGAATATTAGTATCTAAACTTTTACCGGCTGTTAATTCTTTTACTTTACCTAGTAAATAAGGCGTTGAATCTTTGCCTTTGATTCCGATGCGTTTCATTTCGGTAAGCGCGCTCTCTATCACGCGTTCCATTTCCTTAAAATCCAAAGAATATTCTTGCGGCACTGGGTTCGCGATCACGACACCACCGTTTAAGCCCATAGACCATTTAGCATGTAAAATTGAGGCAACATCAGCCGGTGAATCTACGCGAGTATCAACTTTAAAACCACTTTCGCGAGTGTAAAATGCAGGAAGTTCTGCCGTTTGGTATCCCAATACGGGTACACCTTTAGTTTCTAAATATTCCAGCGTCAGACCGATATCTAAAATAGATTTCGCACCTGAACTAATAACGGCCACATTCGTTTGTGCTAATTCTTCTAAGTCCGCGGAAATATCCATCGTTGTTTCGGCTTCGCGATGAACACCGCCAATTCCACCCGTAGCAAAAATAGAAATACCGGCACGTTCAGCAATAATCATTGTACTAGCGACCGTAGTCGCGCCGTCTTTTCCTTGAGCCATTACGATGGGAATATCTCGGCGACTGACTTTTGAAATTTGAGTCGCTTTCTTAGCAAAGCTTTCAATTTCTGTTTCTGATAAACCGGCACAAGGAATCCCATTTACAATTGCAATTGTTGCGGGAGTCGCGCCATTTTTTCTGACTTCGCTTTCTACGGCTAAGGCCATTTCATAATTTTGAGGATATGGCATTCCGTGCGAAATAATTGTCGATTCCAAGGCCACTACGGGAGCGCCTGATCGAATTGCGTTTTGTACGTCCTCGGTGAGTTGAACTTTCATGTTTGTCATGGGCCATGTTCATAGCACTGAATTCTAAACAGAACAAAAAACATTTGCGGTCCCGAGCCGTCGGTCGTAAGTTAAATTATGATAATCGTTCACCACCTAGATCATTCCAGATCCAATCGCGTTTTATGGCTACTAGAGGAACTTGGATTGCCTTATGAAATTAAAGTCTACAAGCGTAATCCTCAAACTATGCTGGCTCCCCCGGAATTAAAACAGGTCCACCCGCTAGGAAAATCACCCGTGCTGGAAGACGGTGAAACAAAGGTTGCCGAATCCGGAGCGATTATTACCTATTTATTAGAAAAGTATGGCAATGGCCGATTACAACCGGCCCGCGATACCCAAGATTGGAGAAATTTTCAATATTTTCTTCATTACGCAGAAGGCTCGTTAATGCCGGTTCTGTTATTAGGATTAGTTTTTAGCCGAATTTCTAAACCGCCGGTTCCGTTTTTTATTCGTCCTATTGCCCGCCTGATTGAAATCGGAATACAAAAAAAATTGATCGGTCCACAGTACAAATCTAATGCTGAGTTCTTAGAAAAACACTTAGCCGCTCAACCATGGTTCGCGGGTCAAGAAATCACGGCAGCCGATATCCAAATGAGTTACCCAATTGAGGCCGGTGCTTCTAGAAATGTGTTTAAAGATAGGCCTCACATTTTGAAGTGGTTAGAAACCGTTCGATCTCGTCCCGCCTACCAAAGAGCGATTGCTCGCGGTGGCCCTGTCGCTTTCGATTAGTTGGTATCTCTTTGCATTGGCATTTGATCTGCAATACCTCCACCAGGTTGGGGGTTCAATGAAACTTTTTTCAATTATCGGTGTCATTTTATTTTTAACGAAGGCAAACGCTAACGATTTAGATCTTTTAAAACAATGTCAGGTTTCCTGCAATTCATCCTGTAGAACGTTAGCTTTGAAATTAAAACCAATAGTAGACGCCGCCGAAGGTTGTACGGGCGCTACCGAGGTTACTCGTCGCTGCGATTATCATTTCAGTGGAACTCAAGCGCAAATCTGTGCAGCCAATGCTTCAAGCATTGAAGTTGTTAATCGCTGTTATTATCACTTTGGAAATTCTGATCGGGCCGTTGAATGTGTATCGGCTGCCAATGTGGATGTCGTAAATCGCTGTTATTATCATTTTAGTAATTCAGATGCGGGCTCTCGTTGTGCCGCCGCTGGAAAATCGGTTGATCATGTCAACGGATGCGTTAGCAAATACGGTTCAGGTCAATCTGGCCTGACATGTATCGCTGGCCAATAATTTAATACAAAAAGGGCGAGTCACTCGCGTGCTCGCCTTCACCTTTAGATCGCTTTTAGGTTTCCCATTTTACCATCTTCGTAGTCTTTCATTGCTTGCCAGATTTCATGACTTGTATTCATAACAAATGGTCCATAACCAACGACGGGTTCATTTAACGGCTCGCCGATCAAAACTAAAATTTTAGCATCAGACGATGTCGTTAAAGAAAACTCTTCGCCGACTCTATCTAGTACTGCCATTTCAGCAGCGCCGACTTTTTCACCATCGTTCAGTGTTACATCACCATCCAATACAAATACTAGAGTCGTAAAGCCTTTTTGGACTTTGAATGTTTGTTTCGCACCTTTGTTAAGGCGCACATCCCAAGCATGGATTGGACTGAATGTACTCGCTGGTCCTTTCACACCTTGGAATTCACCCGCCACTACCCGGACAGATCCTGCGCCATTAGCTAATTCCACTCTGGGAATGTGCGCTCTCGTCAGCCCTTGGTATTTAGGTTCCGCCATTTTGTATTTAGCTGGTAGATTCACCCACAGTTGCACCATTTCAAATAGGCCACCATTTTTAGAAAAGTCAGCACTGTGCATTTCTTCGTGGACAAGTCCGGAAGCTGCCGTCATCCACTGCACATCACCGGGGCCTATTTTTCCGCCACCGCCATGTGAATCTCTGTGTTCTACTTCGCCTGAATAAACAAATGTCACCGTTTCAAAACCACGGTGTGGGTGTTCCCCAACACCGCGAATATGTTCTGATGGCGAAAATTTTGATGGTCCGCCATAGTCCATTAATAGAAACGGAGACGTATGTTCAGCAGTTTCTCGGTAAGAGAAAATAGAGCGTACCGGAAATCCGTCACCCACCCAATGTGGGGTATCTCCTCGCTGTGTGAACAAAAGTTTTTTCATATCAGTCTCCGTTGTTAAAATTCATTAGGCTTGTTTTACAAATTGTACATCTAGAGTGATGTTAACATCGTCGCCAACCAGCACTCCACCGGCTTCTAAAGCCGCATTCCAAGTTAAACCAAAATCTTTACGTTTAATTTTAGTCGTTCCCGATACCGCCATTTTTGTATTACCCCATGGGTCTTTCAATTCATCCGATGGTCGTTCCATTTCCAAAGTCACTTGCTTAGTCACTCCGTGGATTGTTAAGTCACCGACTACTTTTAGATCGTCTCCTGATTTTTCAACCTTTACCGATTTAAATGTAATCTGAGGGTACTTTTCGATATCAAAGAAATCTGCGCTTTTTAAATGTGCGTCCCGTTGTGGCTCACGCGTGTTAATGCTGGCCGCTTCGATAGCGACTTCAATATTAGACTTTTCTGGTTGAGCTGAATCGTAAATCAGCTTACCAGACATTTTTTCAAAACCGCCGTGAACTTTGGCGATCATCATGTGTTTAACACTAAATGTTGCGCTCGAGTGAGATGGGTCGATTTGATAGATGCTCATATATTTCTCCTTGTTGTGTATGTTCATCGATGTACCCAATATATCGGAGTCCCACATAGTTTATTAGACGGAATAATATGGAAATATATTTCATTGTATTGTATAATCGATTTATATGGATTTAAACGAAGTTATGATCTTTATAAAGGTTGTACAGGCCGGCAGCTTCACCCAAGCGGCTAGACAACTAGGCATGCCTAATTCAACCGTCAGCAGCAAAGTCTCATCTTTAGAAAAAAGACTGGGGACGACTTTGATTACCAGAACGACCCGGCGTTTGAATGTAACGCCAGCGGGACAGGCTTATTTTAAAAAATGTGTTCAGGGACTTGAGGAAATTAAATCTGGCGAAGACGAAATCGCTGCCAATCAAGGTGAGCCTCAGGGTTTACTCCGTATCACAGCACCGGTAGAACTAGGCTCATCGATTTTACCACCGATTGTTCAAAACTATATTACAAAATATCCCAAAGTAAGTATCGAGGTCATGCTTACTGATCGCAGGGTCGAACTTTTAACAGAAAGTGTAGATCTTGCGATTCGCGCCGGTGAATTAAAAGACTCAACCTTAATTGGTAAGAAACTTGGCCAAGGAAATTTTCTACTATTTGCTTCTCCCAAATATCTAAAAGCCAAAGGTGAACTGACTCACCCTAGGGAGCTTAAAGATCATCAGTGTTTGCACTTTACACCACTAGGAACAGAAGCCTGGAAATTAGTAGGTCCCAAAGGATCCCTCGTCGTTCCCGTTCCGAGTCGTATGAGCATAAATGATCTAACGATGGTGAAAAACTTAACTTTGTCTGGAATGGGTATCGCACTGATGCCGTCCTTTTATTGCAAAAGTGAAATCACCTCGGGAAAACTAATTCAGGTGTTACCACAGTGGCAAACGGCACAGAGTCCGATTCATTTCGTTTACCCGGCTCAGAAATTCGTAAGTTCAAAGCTAAGTGCTTTTATCGCCCTGGCCACTGAGCCCATGAAGGCCGCACTCGGAGGACAATAGTGAAAAATTTAAAATTACTTCCTGAAATTAAAGGCCCCACTAAGATTTTAGTTGCTCTTGATTACTATGATGGCCCAATCAGTGGCTTTGTTGACATCAGTAACGAGCTTTATTATTTCGACTGGTACATGGAAGCTCTAGAAGATGATGACACCGCAAATGGCCCACGCATTTTTACTCTAAGAAAAGCACCCACAGACGTTCAGCCAATACTACGCATATGGTGCAAACGTCACGAAGAATTGATTTCGGAATTAAGTCTTCTGCGAAATCCACATATTTTTCCCATTTCCGATTGGCAAAAGGCGCAGTTGCCATCGCCTGATTACGTTGAAAAAATATTAACTGAGCATGATGAATCCATGCCTCAAATAAAAGATTTGCCTATCATGGGATGGATGGAAGAAGGCACTTCGGAATTTGCCGCGATTCAAGTCATCCATATGACAAAGGAAGATAGTGATTATTATCAAGCGTGGCAGATAGACGTAGCCCATGCACTTCGTGCCGAGGATCAAAAAAGTATCGATGACTTATTCAGCAAACGGCCGGAATCAGTTGGGGATAATTATATATTCAAAGTTTACATTGATAACGGCAACGGCTCTGCCAGAGCCGTTCTGCGCGATCACAAAGGCCAACCACTGCCGCCTGATTTTTGGATGACATCTAAACATAGCACTCAAGACTTAACTCACTTGAAATCGCACATCTAAATACACCTAGTGAACCACCGAGCAATTGATTTTACTTTTAATGCCCGTGCTTTCGGTAACATCCATATAGAATAAATGATTCCAGCTGACGATAGAAAGTTTGCGATATTTGATCGCTGCGCCTGTAGCCGGATTATGTTCATAGATTTCAACCGCGCTTAGATCCGCACCTTCAGAATGCGATTTGAAGTCTATATTCATTTCTTCCTTCGAATCTGAATTAACCATTCGATAGCGATGCTCTAAATGGATAATACCTTTAAAAGCCGATGCATATTTGTCCTGGTAGACGTGATAAATTCCGCACTCGATTATTTTCTTAGGCTCATCACCCGCATCGGACGTCGCCTTAGCCGAAGCAAAACCTGAAGCAAGGATCATAGTTAAAAAAAGATATAATGATTTCATGATTTACTCCTATTTTAAAGTCGCACAAAATGTTTTTGAAGTGCCATCGCCAGAATGAGCTTTCAGCAGTGCCGTGGCACCTTCGCTGCAGTAACTTGTAGTGTACACAAGATTAGTTCCGCCGCCGTTCCCGCGTCCAATAACGATAAGTTTGCGATCCCCGCTCTGCTCTACTTTTGGATTCAGATCTAGCGAGTAATAGAAATACTTTTTAGGATTAGCTACATAGGCTGAAATTTTTCCGTCTTCGAAAGTCGCTGTTAATGTGTCTTCACCTTCAATTCTGATTTCACTGACGCCTGTTTTATTTAACCAAACTTGAATGTTTTTCGTAATTACGACCTGTAATTCACTATCATAACCGGCAATGAACGTTCCTGTTTTAATGACAGGAGACGAAACTCCGACGCTGCAAATCGCTGTTAATAAGATGACTAACTTTTTCATAAGAACTCCTTTATGGGTTGATGTATGCAATCTAACTCAACGCATTAAATCTCTCTAGATCAATTTGGTACAAAAGTTTATGATTTATGTACTTTTTGTTCATGATTTTATCTAAGTATCCGATTATTCTATTAATATGAGTATTTTTAAATATCAAAATTTTCGTAAATATCTGCGTTTTGTTCAAGATGGATTGCCTAACGGGGGTCGCGGAACCGTTACTCAATGGGCGAAGGTCATTCAGGTTACCCCTACTCTGATGAGCCAAATTTTGATCGGAAATAAATCGATGAGTTTAGAAATGGTTGACCACTTGTCGACCCATTTGCAGTTATCAGAAAAAGAAAAAGACTACTTCATATTACTAGTTGAGTTTGATCGCGCCGGTACAAAGTCTTTGAAGGACTATTTCCTGAAAAAGATAGTTCACATGCAAGATGAGTCTCGCTATTTGAAAAATCAAATTCAAGACATCGCGGAATTATCTGCGGAAGTCAAAGCGATCTATTATTCCCAGTGGATTTACGCCGGCATAAGAAATTTGGTAGCGTGTTCAAAGATCGCAAATATAGATACCATCACCGAGGAATTGAACCTTCCCCGTGAAACCGTAGCGAATGTGATCGATTTCCTAGTGAAACATCAGCTGATTATCCCTTCAAAAAATGGCTGGGCACCAGGTCCACAGAGCACATTTGTACCTGCGGATTCACCACTCGTTTACAAGCATCACCAAAATTGGCGACTGAAAGGCATTCAGCAAATGGACCTGCGCTCGAAAGAAGACTTGTTTTATTCTTCTCCCATGTCCCTTTCTGAGGACCTGGCGAAGGATCTTCGAAGCCGCATCGTTAAAGTCATTCAAGACTTTCAAAAAGACATCGGTCCTTCGGAATCTCAGGTGGTCCGCTGTCTGAATATAGACTGGTTTGAATACTAGGTTTTGGCCATTTCCTTGCAATTCTAATCAGTATGATTAGAGCCATCTGTAAACTATTGATTTTCATAGCATTCGCAGCGAATTGCGTCTATTTTTTAGTCGCCTGTCAGCCTAAGAAAGGGACTTCGTCGTCAGAAGCCCATGGCCCGGTCGTAGCCCCCGTTCCCGATATGCCCGATTCCAAAGGCACTTCAGATCAAGGTGGTGGTGGAAATTTAATTAACGGCAAGCCACTCGATTTCTACAAAAAAGAAATCACCGAATTACCCGAATACACTAAGTACATCAAACCCATTGATGAAAAGTTAAATGATATTCGTGAAGACAATCAAGCCGACAACGGCGTGACGTATTTAGAAACGTTGGCTAAACGAAAAACATGGTACTTGGTACCGGTAAAACTAGATGCTATCGAAGCCGCACGCATCGGAACCAATTTTAAATCTGATCAAGGTGCTTACCAAACAGAAAAAGAAATTTTCATTTCAGATTTAATTTATAAAGATCTCGATGAAGAACACAAAGCTCAGCTACTGCTGCATGAAATCGTAATGGCCTTCTACCTTGTGAAATATGAAGATGGAAAGTTCTATTGCGAGGCCTTTAAAAAAGCTAACGTACGCGAAAGCTGTCTAAGCGGTTTTGCTGATACCGGCAGCAAAGATGAATTCAAGCCGGCGCAGAAAAAAGGTAAATTCCTTGAAGCTGACGAATACGAAAGCATTCGTCATGTAACGGAATGGCTCTACACACAATACAAAAACCTAACGATGCTAAAATTTGAAGAGAAAATGGTCGAAAAGAAATTTGACCCTCGCGTGTTTAATGCTCGAAACGTCATTGATCGTCAAAAAAATGAACCGATCGAATTATCGATCAAAGACTTCCTAAAGATCCTAGAAACTCAGCGCCTAACGAATCAATCACT
This sequence comes from Bdellovibrionaceae bacterium UBA2316, assembly GCA_002345205.1. GTDB lineage: Bacteria > Bdellovibrionota > Bdellovibrionia > Bdellovibrionales > Bdellovibrionaceae > UBA2316. The sequence continues at coordinate 42,147 of DDVI01000038.1, forward strand.
TACCTATTGCGGATTTGATTTTTCTTCCAAAATTGCCATTTCAAAACGTCGATGCGATATTACTTATGCAATCGACGGTGAAATTCTAAATATGTCTGTGCAAACAGACGACGGCAAAACAGAAACGATCCCCCTACGACTGCCCTATCAAATGCGAAATGTTAAAGACGAACCAAGTCCAATCTTTAATGTAGCTAAAGTGGGTTTTAAAAATGGACTTGTTTTATATGACATCAGACTCAGCGAACACGTTGATTCTAAGCATGGCCAAGTTGTTAGAAACGTTCTTTTCTGGATGAAGAAAATCACCTCGACGGAATATACAATCGCTGCCATTCGTATCAAGAAAAATGTATGGGTCAGAGACGGCGACAACGACAACTCTCTTCGTGGTGAAAACGTTGTCATACCGCCAGCAGAAGATACGTTCAATCTTATCTACGGTGATAAAGAGACCGATATTTCTATTTATGATTTAATGTAGGTTAATGTTTGTGATCGGACTCATTCATTTTTTGAAGAACGGTCGCAATGGTTTCTGCGTCAAAACCGGCTTTTTTCAAAATGGATTTTGCTTTACTGAAATCATCAGAATCAACGGCTTCAAAGAAATCATCTAGTTTACCTATCTGAGCTAGCTTTTCTAAAACCAATGTACCTTCAAAATGACTTTCGTCCATGTTTACCCCTTTTTAAGACCATATCCTATAAATTGCGAATGAACAACTTGTCACGAGCCTGGAGTTTTGGAAAAATATTTCCATGTGTTATTCCGCCATGATCGAAGCCGATTTAAGAGAATTAGAAAAACTATTCCGAGTCAAAATCGACTGGAGCAGTTTCGATGAAGCCTACAAAATTCGAAATGAATATTCTCTGGCAAAAATTCCTGCGGGTATTGATTCGTATATTATTCAGAATGCAGAAACACCGACACAAAAACGTCTGGCTGGCATGGCAAAATCCTTTTATAAATCCGAAACTGAAAAAGCGACAATTAAACTTAAAAAGTTTGAACAGGATGTAAAAGACTTTGAATCAAAGTTAAAAGCCGGTTCAAAAATAAAGGATCTTGAGGAGAAATTGAAAACACGGCGCGCCACCGTAGAACAGTACAAAGAAAGAATCGAAAACTATTCAAAAATAGACGAAAAGGGAGCACCTAGGATATTTCCAAATTTTTATGCCCCTGTAATTGTTGGTAGAGGAAAAGACCAAGCAATTCGATTAATGCGTTATCATCTGTGTCCAGCCAATGGAAAAGAACTAAACGTGTATAAATATAATTTATTCAACGCACGTAAAGACCGCCTACTTGATTCAAAACTGTGGAAACCCATCTTCGGAAAGCAACATGGAATATTTCCGTTCTACCGTTTCTACGAAAGCGTCGCCGGCGAAAATGGCGAAGCCAAAATTATTTACTTTGAACCGAAAGATGAAAAAATCATGTGGTCAGCCGCGATTTTCGAAGAATCAAAAATCGACGCGGGACTATTAAGATCATTTGCTGCTGTTACGGATGAGCCACCACCTGAAGTGGTCGCCGCCGGTCATGACCGCTGTCCCATCTTTTTAACTAAAGAGGAGTTTGGCACTTGGCTCGAGCCTAACGGTACATCAAAAGAAGACCTCGTCGCGCTTTTAGATCGTAAAGTGCCAACCTATTTTCAGCATAGAGCGGCCTAAGGCCAGTAAGACCTTAGATCCACTGAATCTGATCATAGTATTAAATTAAAGATTATTTAGCGAAATTCGCTTCAACAAATTTCCAGTTAACTAGTTTCCAGAATGCGGCAAGGAAGTCAGGACGTTTATTACGATAATCGATGTAGTAGGCATGTTCCCATACGTCACATGTTAGCAAAGGTTTTTTACCATCTGTCATGGGATTAGCTGCATTTGAAGTCGAAACGATTTCTAATTTTCCGTCTTTATTTTTAACAAGCCATCCCCAACCCGCACCAAATTGTTTGATTGATGTGTCTGAAAATTTATCTTTGAATGCTTCGAATGAGCCGAAATCGCGTATGATAGCTTCCGCTACTGGGCCGGTCGGCTGCGGGCTTCCATTTGGAGTTAAGCAGTTCCAAAAGAACGTATGATTCCATACCTGAGCTGCATTATTAAAAATGCCTCCCGAAGATTTCATAATGATCGTTTCAAGATCTTTACTTTCGAATTCAGTACCAGGAACAAGTTTGTTTAAGTTATCTACGTATGTTTTATGATGTTTATCGTGATGATACTCTAACGTTTCTTTAGACATATGAGGAGCAAGAGCATCATGAGCATAAGGTAGTGGTGGAAGTTCAAAAGACATTGTGTCTCCTTTCATTTGTCTCTATCCTAAAACCTCAAGCAAAGTTGAGGTCAAGCGTATATATCAATTATTACGTTTTTAGATGTCAAAAGTGAAATTTTAAAATTATTTTTAACTAGCTATGTAGGTGAAATATATCACTTAAACCAATTAGTTGGAGGTTGAACTCGATCATTACGTAAATAAGCTTAGGGGAATACGGCGAACAGTGGTATGCTAGGGTTCAGATTAATAGCTACTTTTAGAGTCCATGTCCATTGTGTTCATTTCTCCTAAGTAAGCGCTCAAGCCTTTAGGAGGTCTTATGAGTAAAAAACTATACGTTGGTAATTTATCTTTTTCTGTTGATGATCAAACATTAGCAGATGCATTTTCACAATATGGAACAGTTGCTTCTGCAAAAGTTATCACTGATCGTGATACTGGTCGCAGCAAAGGTTTCGCATTCGTTGAAATGTCTTCAGCTGAAGAAGCTCAAACTTCAATTAACAAATTACACGGTTCTCAATTTGAAGGTCGTGCAATGAATGTTAGCGAAGCTAAACCACAGGCTCCACGCGAAGGCGGCGGACGCGGTCGTTACTAAGCTTAATTTATTTTCAAGTTTATAAGATTTTGGAACCGATCCGAAAGGATCGGTTTTTTTTATTCCCCGAAAGGATTTTGTGAGCATTCAAGTTATTTCATTCAAATGTGTCCTCAAGAATAAAATTGGTACCATCATTAGTTCTACTTTCAATCGGGACGTTTTAACGGCTGGACAAATCGATCCTTCTACGATGCTTTCAGGACTCACGAAAGGCCTGCAAAATTTAGTTAAAGGTGAAAAGAGATCGATATCTCTTTTAGCAGAAGAGGCTTACGGCTTGTATGACCCGAAAAAAGTAGTTTTTTTCCCCCGCAAGAAACTTCCACCCAATATTAAAAAAAATGAAACAGTCACAATACTGAGTAAAAGTGGATTTCCTCGCGTCTATCGTGTTTTAGAGTTACATTCTGACTTCATTAGTTTGGATGGTAATCACCCACTTGCGGGACAAGACTTAGTGTTTGAAATCGAAGCTTTAGAGGCGCGTGAAGCCACCACCCAAGAGATTAACGAATCCTTAAATATGGTATCTGTTCAAATCCTTCATTAATTTCTTTTTGAAAATTGAAACCCTAGGTTGAAGACTTAATAAATGAGCTTCATAGCCGCACGAACTTCATCGACCTTTTTAGCCGCAACGGCGCGGGCATCGCGCGTGCCATCCTCCAGAATTTTTCTTACATAACCTAAATCGGCTTGATACTGCTGACGACGCGTTCGCATTGGCGTAATCAAAGCTTCTAGAATTTCGATTAATCGTTTCTTTAATACACCATCACCCAAGCCACCGCGGCGGTAGTGTTCTTTTAGTTGGCTCACTTCTTCGACATTCGGATCAAAGAAATCTAGGAACATGAAAACCACGTTCCCCTCAACCTGCCCTGGATCACTGACTTTTAAATGATTAGGATCTGTGAACATCTGATTTACTTTTTTCTTGATGTCATCCGCTGAATCACCCAAGAAAATAGCATTGCCTAATGATTTACTCATTTTTGTTTTTCCATCGATACCCGGTAGACGACCAATTTTACCAATGATTGACTTCACTTCTTTTAAAGTACTACCACCATAAATGTGATTAAATCGTCGTGCTATTTCATTTGTCTGTTCAATCATCGGGCTTTGATCTTCGCCTACGGGAACGGCGTCGGCATAGAATGCCAGAATGTCCGCAGCCTGACTGATGGGATAGCAAAAGAAACCTACAGGTAGAGATTCATCAAAACCTTTTTGTTTGATCTCTTCTTTGATTGTCGGATTACGCTGCAGACGAGCCACCGTCACTAGATTCATGAAATATGAAGTCAGTTCATATAATTCATGAACTTGCGATTGAATAAAAAATGTGTTCAATTTTGGATCTAGGCCCACCGCTAAATAATCTAGAGCCACTTGGACAACGTTGTCCCGAACCATTTCGGCTTTATCAAAATTATCAGTTAACGCTTGCGTATCCGCGATGATTAGAAATTGTTTGTAATCATTTTGGAAAGCGACGCGATTTTTTAATGAGCCTACATAGTGTCCTAAATGCAAAGCTCCTGTTGGACGGTCACCAGTTAAAATAATAGGTTTCATAAATTACTCCGTAATCGACTCTATACTAATGTGAAAGATAATCCAAACCGCCAATAATAGCTGCCACTTGCGCATCAACGCAGTTTTCTGGTGTGACTTTAGGGCTATCGGGATAAACTTCGGTCGTTGTTGTAAACTCTGCATTGGAAAAGCCCGCGCATAATGAAAGCTTTTTTACTGGATAATTGATCACGCCGTCTTGTTCTAATTTTTCGCCGATAATATTACCGTGCTCATCCGCCGGAGCAATATGAGTTATTTTTTTCACCGATTGAATAATAGCTTTTTGAAATTCGGGACGAGGATTTTCCGTATCGCCCACTAAATAAAAACCATCCGGAATTTCTGACCAAGGATCTTCTGGTTTTCCATCGCGCAAGGCTTTTGCCGGGCGGAAGATCGTATTGTCGGTGTCCGTTGTTTCGTGCAGATCAAAATGAGCATATACAGTAGGTGAATAAGGCTGCATCGCATTTAAAAATAGCTCGCACTCTTCAGCAGGGCTATTATTAGTAAATGAACGATTAGGATCGATCGCTTTTGAATTCCAACGATTAATTGTTTCATAGGCCCACGGACTAACACATGGAGCACACACAATATTAAATTTTATCGCGTATTTTGAAGCTTCCCGCTCCATAAAAGACAGAGCGCCGTGAACACCACTTGTTTCATAGCCATGAACGCCGCCCGTAATAACAATCGTTTTCTTTTTAGGATCAAAGTTCTTAGTTCTAATTAGAAACAACGGATACTGACTTGGATTTAATGACAAAGCTCCATACTGGTTCACCTCAAACGACGCTTTCAATTTTTCAATTTTTGTTACAACGTCTTTTAAGTACGAACGTTTAATTGGTTGTTGTTTAAACCAAGTTTCTTTTTCTTCCGATCCCCAAGGGGCTGCTGTCGTCATATAAAATCCTTCGCTAATAGCTAGCGATCGTTTAGTCCTTTACCTTTTAATATTTGAGGCGCGTATTTTTTAACTCGCGCTTCACGAGTCGCCGATTGTTTAGCGCCATTAATTACTAGTAAATACGCCCGTTGACGTCCAGGTGTCAAAGCCATGAATGCTTTTTTTAAGGCGGGTTGCTTGGAAAATGCTGATTTCAGTTCCATCGGGATATCCGCTGGCTTCTTATTGAATTCCACTTTTTCGCCCGATTTTTCTAGGGCAATGGCTTCTTTGATATAGGCCTTGATGGTAGCCATTTGCTTAGTGATCTGGGCAGTTGAGGTAAATTCAAATCGCTTCGCGGCTTGGGAATTAGGTCCCACTTCTTTTAAAACCTTTTTAGAATCTTTAAGCAGAGTCCCTTTAAAAAACATCAATGCTACGAACGCTTTAAACGGCTGAATGATCACGATGTTGCCATCACTATGGCTATAGCAGGGTTGACGCCATTTCAGGCTCTCATCAAGTTTCGTAGATAAAATGATCGATCGAAGTTTCATCATTTCAGCGTTCCATTGTTTAGATTTATCTATAAACGTTTCGACGTCGCTACCCATTCTGACTCCCTTAAATTTGGTACACTGATTTCACTATTTATTTCAAAGACTGTAAATAAATGTTAAAGCCCTCTATGCTTAATATATTTAAAATTATATTTGAAAAATCAATGATCGTATGTTTTGCGATCCAGCAGGCTCTAGTCGTGGCCAGTTCCTTAAGCGGATAGATGGACAGAACCATTAGGTCGCCGAATTGAAATGGCTTTACGAACATAAAGCCGATTATGCAATGATTATACTTGATGAATGGGACGCAAAGGCGGAAGGTCAGAAATTCCTAATCACCACATTTCCGCGTTTATGACGACTTTGTACCAGTAAATGGGCCTGTGCGATTTCTTCGAGTGGGAATTCTTTATCGATAATGGCTCGGTATTTTCCGGATTCGGCTAGTCCAATGATTTCAGTTAGCATTTCTTTTGATTCGTTGGCGACCCCACAGATAATTCTATGATTTGAAAATAGATTTTTGGCTACAGCTTCCAGCATTTGGTTGATACCCGCCGCAATTAAAACTAGTTTTCCTTTTTCTGCTAGTGAATTTATCAATAAGGTTGTTTTAAGATCACCCACGATATCAAAAATTACGTTGTATTTTTCATTTTCTTCCCAAAACTTTGTCTTTGAATAGTCAATGACCCGATCGGCTCCTAACGACTTTACAAACTCGACATTCTGCGATCCACATACCGCGGTTACATGAGCCCCCAAAATCTTGGCTACCTGAATTGCGGCGACGCCGACAGAACCCGAGGCTCCATTCACTATAACCCTGTCTCCGGATTTAACTTTGGCTTTGTACTTTAAAAAATCTAACGCCGTAATTCCACCAAACGGTATGGACGCGGCTTCTTGAACAGTCAGCGAAGATGGCTTTTTGATCACAGCCCCCTTTTCGGAAACTTTAGCAAATTCAGCGTGACCTCCATATTTTGCACCAGTGGCCGCAACGACTTCGTCACCGATTTTGAAATGCGTTACACTTTCCCCAACGGCGACGACTGTTCCCGCAAATTCAGTTCCAAAAATAGGTTGCTTTGGCTTTCTAAAACCGAAAAACAATTTTGCCATAAATCGCATTCCCTTTGGCATTTCTAATGTCCGAATTCGCCAATCAGCGGTTTGCACCGTCGTAGCGCGCACTTGAACTAGAATCTGGTTTTTCATTATGACTGGCGTTGGGGCCTCAACAATTTTTAGATTCTCGACGCCCCCATATTGGATGCAATAAACAGCTCTCATGAAGATATCTCCTTGGATTTGTGTTTCTCATCTTTATATTTTTTTTCGATTCCATTTAAAATGACGTCTAGGCCATATTCAAATTCGGCCGCAAATGAATAACCTGGTTTCGTATAATAGCTAGTGATCATTTCGATCATGTTTGGAACCGTTTCGGGCGACAGACCAGAAAAAATTGACTCCGCCATATCCGAAATATCATTGGAATCATTCACGGGAACACTGCGCTCTTGAACAGCGAAACCATACACATAACTATCAAGCAACACATACGAATGCGCCGTCAGCTCATGTGAAAATCCGCTTTTTAAGAAAAGTCCCAACATCTGATCGTGATGTTTTAATGTTTTAAGCCCGGGATTACGACGTGACTCTAATAATCCAACGGCCCAAGGGTTTTTCTTAAGAACGTCTCGTAAAGAATAGCATCGCTGACGAAGACTTTGTTTCCAATCCGAGGGATCCGCGTTCCATTCAATCAATGCGAACGCATGATCAACAAGTGCATTTAAAATCTCGTCTTTATTTTTGAAGTGATGATACAGAGACATAGCTTCAATTTTTAGTTTGGCCGCAAGCCTACGCATGCTTAACGAATCCAGACCGTCTTTATTGGCCAATTGAATGGCCGCCGCAATGATCTTTTCTTTTTTAATGGCCATATGAATTATCCTTTATAATCAATAGGATAGTCACTGATTTGACTACCTTACATAGTAAGGTTATACTTACAGTGTAAGGTTAGTCAAATAGTAAACACATAACGCATACAACGAGGTCAAAATGAAACATGCCTATCTGATGCTTTTGGTTTTTATCCTGCCTTTAACAAGTCCCGCAGTGACTGGATACAACGGGATCAATATGTCTATCGGTGTCCATTATGGATCCACAACAAATCACGACAAAGATACCGACACGTCGACATCAAGTAAAAGCACGAATTTAACATTTGGATTGGGAACAAGCAGTTCTGAAGGGATATACCTTGGAACCATTTACGATCTATATTTAAAAAACAATGGTAATGGAAATTTACAAGATTCTAACCTAGGAATCAGCTTAGGGTTTACTGATAACGGTTGCTACTTAGCGTATCATCATTTTTTTAAGTCGGAATACCAAATCGATTCAACGACGATATATCAAGGTACCGGTATGGGTTTCGATATGGGCTATCAAGCCCGCATTGGCGCTGGGTTTTCATTAGGTGCGCAGTTTTCATATAAAAAAATAAATTTCAAAGACAAGATTGTAAATTCCGAAAAATCTGGTGCCAACTATACACGAGAAACTATTTTACCGTCTTTAGTTTTTGGTTTTTCGTTCTAAGTAACCTTCCCCCAGAATGGCTTGGCCTAGCTAGAAACCAAGCCCTTCAATGCGTTCTACCCGCCATAAATGAAATGAGTCGACCTGTTTCAACGATACAGATTAACTTTCAGTTACTTGAAAACGATTTTGCATGATTGGCGCCGACATTTCTATAAACATTTTCACCGCCGGTTGAACATAGGTCTGCGCTGGATATACAAAATGAATAGGACTTACATCCGATCGCCAATCTTTCAATATATGAACTAACTTCCCGGATTTTACATCGGATTCGCACAGAAATGATGGAATCAGCGCAATGCCTTCACCCAACAATGCGAAATCGCGCACCAAATTAATATCGTTAACTACAATTCGATTTGGCAGCGAAACGGTCAGTGATTTTTTTGAACTTTTCAATTTCCAGCCCGGGGATGATACTGGACTAAAAACGATACAAGGGTGAGCGTTTAAATCGGCAGGAACTTTGGGAACTCCATTAACTTTTAGATACTTTGGCGACGCATAGACACTGAATGCAACTTCACCTACCTTTTTAGCAATTAACGATGAGTCTTTTAATTCACCTACACGAATCGCTAAATCGACTTGTTCTTCTATGAAATCAACAAATCGATCTATCAATAAAATTTCAAAATCAACCTCTGGGTATTTTTTCAAGAAGTTGCATGTTAGTTTCATCAGAATTTCACCTCCGATATCAACCGGAGCCGTGATTCTGAGCCTACCGTGCGGTCGGGCGTTTTCAGACCTAATTTCGCCTTCAGCTTTTAGTATTTCTTCGATGCCTTTAGTGGCTCGTTGATAAAAATGCTCTCCATCCTGAGTCAGTTGTAATTTGCGAGTCGAACGTTTCAATAAAGACGTTCCCAGACGCTTTTCTAAATTTGAGACCTTGGTGCTAACCGTGGATTTTGGCATATCCAGAACTCTGGCGGCGCCGATAAAACTGCCCTTCTGCACAACTCGAATAAAAATGGCTACTTCATTAAAATCCATAGGTTAATTGTTCAATAGAATGAACAGTAAGTCTATATAATACCAACTATTAAACCCAATAGACTTCCGATACAATTCTATTATGGGCATAAATCCGACTGAAGTTATTTTTGGAAAACCATATGCATCGAGGATCTAAAAAAATGGCTTCGATAAAAATGAATCGACGTGCAATACTGCTTACATTGGGTGCGGCATCAGTCGGACTTATAACAACGAGGTTCTTTATGATGAACAAATTACTAGATGGATCTTCTACTCAGCGAATGCCGGTACTTTTTATTGGTCACGGCTCTCCCATGAATGCGATTGATACCAACCCCTATACTAAAACGTTAAATAAACTGGGCGCGGAACTGCCAAAACCAAAAGCTATTCTAGTTGTGTCAGCACACTGGATTACAAGTGGTACTTGGGTGACAGTGGCCACCCAACCGGAAACAATTCATGATTTTGGCGGCTTTCCCCAGGAATTGTTTGATGTTCAATATCCAGCACCGGGCAGTCCTGAAATTGCAAAACTAGTTCAAGATTCAATTTCAAATCCAAAAGTTGGCGGTGATCAAGGCCAATGGGGACTAGATCATGGAACATGGTCAGTCTTGCGACATATGTATCCATTAGCTAATATTCCGGTTTTACAATTGAGTATTGATATGAAGCAACCCGCAGAATATCACATGAATATTGGACAACAGCTTTTAAAATTGCGCGATAAAGGCATATTGATAATGGGAAGTGGCAATCTAGTTCACAACCTAAGAAAAATCCGCTGGGAACCGAACTCAAAACCATTTGATTGGGCGGTCGAGTTTGACGAGTGGATAAAAAATAAACTTATAGATGGTGACTATGATTCGGCAGTTAAAGCTTTTCACACAACCACCGCTGGCAAAATGAGTGTGCCGACGTTAGACCACTACTTGCCCATGCATTACATTCTAGGCGCTGCAGATAAAAAAGATCAACTGAAGTTTGAATACGAAGAAATGCAAAATGGATCCATCTCTATGCGCAGTTTCAGTTTGGGTAGAGCCTAAATTATAAAACAAAACTGGCTAATCGGACCAGTTCTCGGCCAGCTCTGTTGGCCAAAACGTCCTTTCTATACGCGACAAAGATTTTATCTTCAAATATTGGAAGTTTTGAATCGTAAGGAACTAAGTCGGCACCATCTGCTTTCGCTACACGTTCTGGCAGAATGCCTACGCCTTGCCCTGATAGAACCAGCGTTCGAATTAATTCAAGACTGTGACTGTTAATTAACTTCCAGTCTTTGAATTCTTTTGAATGTGTTCGTCCTAAGATATCTTGAATCTGCACCAAATTAACATCGGCAAAAATCCGCCTAGGAACCTGCGGACTGTTTCGTGCACGCCAGAACATCACGCGATCTTCACCCATTTTCCTTAAGACTAAATCTGGATGTCTAACGGGATTAACAACAAAACCAAGATCGATATCATAGGACACAATTCGTTCCGTGATCTTTCTTGAAAAATCATGAACCAAATTAATTTCAATTCCCGGTGCGGTTTCTTGCAAGCTTGTCAGAAATCGTGGCAACGTATACGCACCAACACTTTGATGACAGCCAATTTTAAAATGCCCTTGAAGAGTCTCTACCGATTGTCCTAGATCATGATGAATTTCGCTCCAAGAATCGATCAAACTATGAGCCTTCTTATAAAACAAAGTTCCTTGCTCGGTTGAAACAACGCCTTGTTTAGTTCTATGAAAAAGCTTAACTCCCAATTTTTCTTCTAAGCGCTGCAAACTTAGAGTCAATGTTGGCTGAGTTATCCCCAGCCTAATTGCTGCTTTCGAGATATGGCGAGTTTGATATACTTCGATAAAATATTCGATCTCTGTTGGTGATGCTATCATAGGTTCAGGCTATCATGATTGAACAAATTTTGGCTACAACGAAAGCGTGTTCAAAAGTATTTCCATCTGATCGAGTCTTCCCACCGAATGAATGTAAGAATCAGGTCGGACAAGTATTGCTTGATTTGCATAGACAGAGTCGTCTTTGATTTGAATTACATTTACGAATTCAGGCACATTTAAATTTTTTTTCAGGTCACCAAACACCAATAAAGTAAATTTCGTGTAATCTAAAAGTGAGTACAGTCTTGTTTTAGTTCCGTCGCTCGTCACCTCTTGATCAAACAAACGTGTTCCAATCAAACCGTCGCTGCCGTAGCGAATTCCCATGCCAGTAATATTTCCCGCACGCTTTTGCACAATACGAACGTAGTCTTGTGCATGAGTTCCGCTTGTAGAAAATTTAGTTGCGCGAACTAATTCACCCGATGATTCTATTACACTTTGAGCCACTGGCTTACGTTCGTCTTCATAGCTGTGAAGAAGATTTTTTGAGGCGACGTTTTTTAAAACTAGGCTTAGCTTCCACATCAAGTTGAATGCGTCCGCAAGGCCTGTATTTAAACCTTGCCCACCGTTAACGGAATGTACGTGACTTGCATCACCTGCTAGAAAAACGCGATCGTTTACAAAAAAATTTTCAGCCACGGACTCTTTCACAGAAAACTGAGAGAACCATTCGATATGCTTAAATCGCAACGAATGCGGTTGCATCGCCCGATTGATCTTTGCCAGCGCGTCTTCAATATTAAAATCTTTTGTATCCATGCGTATGTAAAAACGATCAATGTTTCCTTCTCTTGGAATCCACGCCACATCTGACGTCTCGGATTGAAATACAATAATTTCAGGAACTTTTTGAAAATCGGTTTCCACAACGCCGTCAATTACCGCCCATACGATTTGTGGACGCAGAATTTCAAATGGAACTTTAAACAACTCACGTACAAATGAACGTGATCCATCAGCACCGATGATATAACTCGATTGAATTTTATCACCATTAGATAAAGTCGTTAGGCATCCTTTCTGATTAATTTCGATATTATCCACCGTAGTTAGACGTTTTACGGCCGAACCCAGTTCTTTTATCTTGGAATCCAAAAGTTTTTCCACATACGATTGGCCCAGCATCAAAAAATGTTTATGAAATGTACCCTCTAACTGATCCCACCAGGCTGACTGACGCGAAACAAATTTTCCGTCGGCCCACACTGAACTGGTGTTACAAGGCTTTCCCAATGGATAAAGATCTTTAAACAAATCTACTACTTCAAGTAGTTGCAACGTACGTGCATTTAAGGCGTCGGCTCTGCCTACGTCTATAGGTTTTTCCGATTTATCCACAACTACTGTTTTTAAACCGGATAGCTGACCTAAGTAACCGCACATCAATCCAACTGGACCAGCACCTATAACAACAATATCTGCTGTTTGTGTAATCATTTGTGACTCACTAACCGGGGATTGTTTAACGGAGGATTGCTTAGAACATGGACTCGGCGCAGGTGGCGAGGCGCCTTTGTTTCAAACTCTTCACGACCGTGCAGTAGGGAAAAATTATCCGCGACAACAATGTCGCCTTCTTGCCATTCATGTGCGTAGTAGTTTTCCGGTGCGTACAAAGCGTCTCTTAACGTTTGGTGAAACTCAGCGGCCTCGTCGCTACTGACCCCCGTGAAATCCAGAGTCGGTGGATTTATAAAATCACCGAACCCCTTTGCCGGCGGTTCATTATAACGAATAACGGAATGACCACGCAGCGGATGAGTATCAACAATTGGTGACACCGTCTTGCTATCATAGAATTCCATCTTACGCTGATAGTGACCAGTTACTTTTTCCCAAAGCTGCCTTGTGTTTGAGTCTGCATTTTCTAGGGCATTCACCGTATTTGAAAATGTCGTGCGGCCCCCTTGTCCTGATTTTGGGGCACGCACACAGTGAAACAATTGAAATTCAGGAACTTGTTGGCGGTACATACCGTCCCAATGCAAAGGCACATAGTTGTTATCAAAGATATGATCTTCAGGATTATTGCGCTCGACTAATTCTAGAACTTTGCCGAAAGGCCACACACTGACTTCACCCCATTTTTCACAGTAGTTAGCAAAATCCTCGGCACCAGTAAATGTGCGGAAACCACGTAAAACAATTAGACGTTCATTCCACACTAGTTCCCGAAGCCAAGTTACATCGACTTCATGAATATTAATACCTTTGCCTTCAACGATAATTCCAAATGGTTTACTAGGTCTGATTTCAGGCTTCATTGTTGACTCCGTCAAGTTTTCGTAAGTCTTCTTTGTTGTTCAAAACATAGTGACTCGCGCGACCAAAACGGGTCACTAGGCGTGCGCCTAGTGATTCTGCTTCCGATCGCTTCATTAATATATAACGTCCGTCCACCTGAACGGCGACTCCGTGCCACGGTGTTTGCCAGTTATCGGGCTCGATCATACGAATACCTAATTTTTTTGATCCACAGGTTTGTGGATGGATAGATAAACGAACTGAATCTGCAAATTGTTTTCCAACCAGTTCGCCCCACGCTTTACTGCGTTGAATAACCAAGTAAGCACGAACTCTAGATTCCTTTTGCAGGCGTGTACGACTTTGCGTTTGTCCTGGCGCTAGCGCATCTTCAAACAGGAAACGAGTTATGCCTAGGTACAAACGATGTGATTCTAAATCATCGACAGACGCATGGGCCTGTTTACCGCGACTAACAGACTCTTTTAGCAAATCTAAGGATTCACCAAACTCATGCATTAGCTGCATACGCATTTCATCAAAACTAAGATGGCCGTAAAGTTCTTCTAAATTAAATGTAGAAATCGAAGTTAACCCCAGCGTTTCAATCATTTTAGAGATTTCGTTCTGGTAGTTTGTTACATCGTCATCACGCATTCCCACGACATCACTGAATACACGACCATCCGAGCACAAAATAATACGTGCACCTGGCGAATAGTAATGTTGAATTCGATCACACAGCGACTGTAAGAATTCTAAAGCACAGCGTTCTGCCATATCAGGCAATGGACCCAAGACTTTTGCTAAATTAGGCGACTTACCCGGAAATGCTGGCAGAACAAACGTCACCGGTTGATTCTTCGATACCGCGGCCATGATTTTAGAAAGATGGGGGGCATGGCACTGATCACATGTGACTGAATCACACATTGTGTGTGGATCTGAAATACGGCGAAACTGCATTACGTCTATTAATATGTTCTTTGAAATTTGCTCTACCAAAGAACCTGACGAAATGTTTTCCCGCCATGTTCGAATGAATGATTCTGATTGATTCCCTTCGGTTATTTGTGATGCTTCTAAAAATGTCATAACGCCCCCGTTTCTAAAATCAATCTACTGTTAAGAGAGTCATAAATATAATAGATATAAAGTCATTCTATCATAAACGATATTTATAATATGAAATCATCATAGGTTTTTGCCTATGATGACCGACCGTTGAACTAATTTGATCAACACCTCCGGCCTGTCTATCATAAAACGTATGAAATATTATCATGCGCATATCTATTTTGAAGCTAACGATCTCAACCAAGCCTACCGCCTGTTTGAAACCACGAAAACTATGAATTTTTTCACTAAAGTAAAATTCCACGAAAAACCCGTCGGACCACATCCTACAGGAATGGTAGAGCTTCACTTTACTGAATCCTGTTATGCCTCAGTAGAAAGCTGGGTGAAAACCAACTGCGGAACCCTAATTGCCATGATCCACCAAGATACTGGTGATGATCTTAAGGACCACACCGAACATATTCACTGGCTAGATAAAAAACTGCCACTCGATTTTTCTTTTTTCGAATTAATTAAAACACGCCCAGATTTACGGATTAATCCATAATTTTTAAAAAGATACACCATTAAGTACCTACCCCACCATTTTGTGCTGACTTGTTAGTCGTCGCGTTTCGGTAAATACTAGTACGTGAACAAAGGAGTCTTTATGAAGGCAACCCAACTCAAAGTTCAAAAATGGTTAAATGCCCCCGAAGGATATACGATAGACGTAAATGCGAACAAAGTTAAAGTCATTCATGCGTTCCAGATGCTATGCCCTGGTTGCGTTTATCACGGAATTCCGCAAACAGTTGAGCTTTATAATAAACTGCAAGGACCAGATATCGAAGTCGTCGGTCTTCATACTGTTTTTGAAAATCACCACGCTATGGGTGAAGAATCTCTAAAAGTTTTCATCAAAGAATGGCGCTTGCCGTTTCCAGTAGGAATTGATCAACACGCAAACGGTCAAAGCCTACCCGAAACAATGAACGACTACCAATTGCAAGGAACGCCTACCACCATCGTGATTGATCAAAGTGGTGAAGTGCTAGTAAAATATTTCGGCGCACTCGACACTCAGAAGTTGATCGATTTTATTCTGGAAGTATCCACGAAAAATCCGATAGCAGAAACGCGAAAGTACTAGCTAAGCTCTGCCAGCAACCCAGTTTAAAGCCTCTTCCGATTTCAGGAACGCCCACGTTCAAAATGAGCTTTAACGTCCACTTGATGACGATGTGGTTAACGCTAGACATAGTTTCTCCTGTTGGGAGATCTAATTATTAAGCTGCCCAGTCTGCAAAAAAAGAAAATAGTCGCGGTCTTTATATTTGCGCATAAAAAAATACGAGGTGTTTTTATCTTTAAATTTTTTACTGACTTCGTGAATCGAAAGCGGAACTAAACACCCTAAAGTTAGTCGTTTTTCGTCGATACAGTTTTGAGTCGGCTCCGGTACATTAAAAAACGGAATTAACGTAATGTGAAAATGATTCGTATTTTCCATAGAATTTAAAATCAGCGGAATTTTCTGTGCGCCTGATAGTTCATTAGCTTCTGTTTCTGAGGTCAAGATCCAACAGGGCTGTGCACATTTAGCAATGGCGTCAGCTGATAAATTCCCATCGTCAGCTAATAGGGTCACAGTTTTTTGAAATTGCTCTTCGAATTTTGTTTTTAAATCGCTGATTATAGGCTCTGCCATTTCTAAACCCGTTGAACGACCGATCACTAGGTAATTAGACATTTGAAAATCTGGAAATAACCGATTCAGCAAAGATTTAGCAATATTGCTGTATCTAGCGCCTTGGGGCGATGGCGCAATTATAGGGGCCGAGCGAATGCTGATACCTTCACGAGTTAACTTGATCAACACGGCCGAAGCCAATACACAGGAAATAGCTAACAAAACGAAAAAAGTTTTCACGGTTTGAAGCTACACTCTTAGGTTTTCAGAGTCCAAATATAATGCTGTAGGCAGATAGAATAATTTCGAGTATAGTTCGGTCTTATGAAAAAAAACTTCAGTTTAACGTCCACAAAGCACAAACCTGACCGCCAAGTAGAATTAGTAAAGCACGAGATCAATAAATATGTGGCTCGCGAGCGTCGTAAAGCTCGTCCTGAAGGGGTCGACTATTGGGATTTTGATTGTAAATGCGGCGCAACCGCTGAAACCGCAACGACTTTGCATTTAGAAGAAATCAGTAATCGAATTGATGCCGTAGTAGCTGGTAAGTCGGACTCTGTTTATATCGAGATCATGGCTAAACCAGGCGTGCGCAAGAAAAAGTCCCTAGAGTAGACAAAAATACCGACTTCGAGTATGATTATCCTATGTCGACGTCGAAACCAGTTCGTTTAACAGATAAACAGTTTGAACAAATCGCAAAAGCCCTAGCGGAACCACGTCGTTATCAAATTTTAAAAAAAATTGGTTCATGTAAAAAAGAAGGCTCAATGGGCTGCCAGGCCATCCAAGAAGAGCACGATATCAGCGCCGCAACCTTATCTCATCACATTAAAGAGCTAGAAACAGCCGGTCTGGTCACCATAACCCGCGAAGGAAAAACGATGAGTATGTCGGTCCAGCGCGATGTCCTGCACGCATACTTAGAAAAACTTTCTAAGATCTAGCCCCCTAGCCCTCAGAACGCCTAAATTCGTTATTAACTCGTCTTCCTCATCATTTCGATACTTATCTAAACGTCATATTGACAACGAACATTTAAGTTAGATAATTAGACAATCATCGAAATGATGCAGGAGAAATAAAATGTCTACAATTGACTTACTTAAGTGGCGATACGCAACCAAGAAAATGAGCGGAGAAAAAGTTCCCCAATCCGTCGTGGATCGGATTATCAATGCCGCGATTTTAGCTCCGACTTCAAGTGGACTTCAGCCATTTGAAATTATCGTGGTCACCAATCAGGAACTAAAAGATAAAATTCGCGCCATAGCGTGGAATCAGTCGGTGGTTAGCGGCTGCTCACATTTACTTGTTTTCGCAGCTTGGGACACCTACACTCCTGAACGTATCAACTATATGTTTGACCTAGTGAATGAAAAACGCGGGTACGTAAACGAAGGGTTCGAAGCCTACCGCAAGCAATTACTATCAATATACCCTCCTCGCGAAGCGGAGGTTAATTTTCAGCATGCCGCCCGCCAAGCGTACATTGCATTTTCGATGGCTATGATACAAGCCGCCGAAGACAAGGTAGATTGCACACCGATGGAAGGCTTTGATCCAAACGCACTTGATGAAATTCTTGGACTTCGTGCCTTAGGACTACGAAGCGCTGTGATTCTGCCGCTTGGCTACCGCGCAAAAGAAGGCGATTGGTTAGCAGGCCAAGTTAAGGTCCGCCGTCCTATCGATAGAATGGTTCGCGAGTACAAGTAAACGTTCAACATTGGAAATCCCGTCGCTCTATCGGATATTTAGCCGATTGAGACACGACGACAACGGCTGTGACAAATTGTCCCGATATTTTACCGTAAAACCGATTAAAGTGAACACGAGATTGGCCCTTAGGTTGCCCTAAAGACAATAAGCGGAGAGAACATGAAAACTACGATTAATTGGACAGACGCAATGGCCCTAGAAGGAATCGTCGGCACGCACACTGTGCCGATGGATGCTAAAGCTCCCATTGGAAGAGATTCAGCTGCCACCCCAAAAGAACTTGTGGCTATGGGTCTAGGTGGATGCACAGCCATGGATGTGATCGCCTTATTGAAAAAATATAAACAACCTCCCCAAAGCCTAAAAATTGATATCGATATTCAGACGTCAACGGCTGGTCACCCCGCGGTTTTTGAAAAAGCGGTGCTAACATTTTTGGTTAATGGACAGATCGATGCGGATAAATTATTAGAGGCTGTCAAACTGTCTCAAACCAAGTTTTGCGGAGTCAGCGCGATGTTATCAAAGGCATTTCCCATTGAATATAGAGTGATTCTCAACGGATCAGAAATAGGAACAGGATTAGCTAATTTTGAAACTAACAAACAGGAGTCTATATGAAAAAAAATGAAGGAACAGTCGATAGAGTATTAAGAGTAGCTGTTGGACTTGGCTTACTAAGCCTTGTTTTCGTAGGTCCACAAACTATGTGGGGACTAGTCGGACTCGTGCCGCTAGCTACGGGCGCTGTTGGGTTTTGCCCATTGTACAAAGTGTTTGGCTTCGCCACGTGCCCGATTTCAGGTAGAAAGTAATAAATGGGGGACTCGGAGTTTCTAATAGTGACTCCGAGTCTAAGAAAATATAGACCGCACGCTAAATAAGCCTAAAGCAGGTGTCCACCAGAGACTTCGATATCTTGGGCTGTCATCCAACTAAAGTCATCGGAAAGAATATTCACAATCACTTTTCCTAAATCATCAGGCGAACCCATGCGACCCAAAGCCGTTTGTTCAACTAAAGGCTTCAAAAATTCTGGATGTTTATCCATAACACCATCGCCAAAATTTGTATGAGTAGGTCCCGGAGAAACCGCATTGACACGAATACGGCGTGGTGCCAGCTCTTTGGCGGCATAGCGAGTCCAAACGGACAAAGCCGTTTTTAAGGAACCATAGACCGAGTAGCCTGGAAACGACTGACTTTTTGAAGAACTGGTCGTGTTTACGATTGAACCGCCGTCTTCCATAAGTTCAACAAGTTGCTTTGTCAGAAAAATCGGTCCTCTATAATTAGTTTTCATAATTTTATCGAAGTAGTCGTCAGACAATTCCGAAATCAAACAGGAACCGCCTACGCCACCATTGTTGATTAAATAGTCGAATTTTTTTCGTCCCCACGTTTGTTGAAGAACTTTTTTTACCTCTTCGGCGAAGTGGCCAAAACTTTCACTCTGCGAAAGATCTAACTTCAACGCCGCAGCACGTACGCCTTTATTTTCTTGTTCGATTGCTTTAACGACTTGGTCAGCCCGATCACCGTATTTATTGTATGTTAGAATGACTCCAATTCCACGTTTACCTAGTTCTAGGGCTGTTGCTCTTCCGATTCCGTTGCTACCACCTGTTACGATTGCGATTTTCATATTAAATCTCCTTTTCTGAATACCGTTGCAGTCATAGATTCGACGTTTTGGAAGAAAAAACCTAGATCTGACCGTCCCCCAAGAGTGCCTAAAAATTCCATTATTTGTTTTTAATTGATAAATAATAATCTTTAAATAGCCTAAAAGTGCATTTCTATGCATTCTAAACAAATGAAAGACCTACTATCCGAGATCGCTCGTTTGACAAAAAATGCTCCGGTTTGGCCACAAGAAAGTGCTCTACAAAGGGTCATGATAACGAAAGGTGAAATCCCGCAACATCAGCTTGCCGCGATGTATGAGCCAATCATTGGATTTACAGTATTTGGTCGAAAGACAATTTCTTTTGGCGAGTCCACAATGCAAGCCAAGGGTCCATCCTACTATGTTATACCAACTCAGATACCGGCTACTGGCAAAGTTGATCAGGGCGAAAACGGCCAAGCCTATTTGTCGCTGGGACTAAAGATAAATAGAGAGCTGCTTCGCAGTTTGCTTAGGGATAATTCGAGACGAATTCCTAGAAATGAAAACGCACAGGCTATTTTTGCGACTCGCGCGACCGAAGAGTTTGTTAGCGCATGGGTGCGCTTGCTTCAATTGCTAGAGGCTCCTGATGACATTCCGGCTTTGGCTTCTGTTTATGAGCGAGAGATTCTTTATCGCGTATTGACGGGCCCTCAAGGCCAGCATCTAAAACTGGCCTCGTATGAAACTGGTCCGCAAGCTCAAATTCATCGGGCGACCCAGTGGATTCGTGAAAACTATACGCGAACACTAGATGTGCGGCAGATTGCTGAAAAATCGGGAATGGCCTGGACAACATTTCATCGGCAGTTTAAACGAATCACCGGTTTAAGTCCCATTCAATATCAGAAAGAACTTCGACTTCTTGAAGCCAGAAAGATTTTAGTTCATCAAGCTTTGTCCGTTCGAGAAGCTGCTTTCCAAGTCGGCTATGAAAGCGCGTCCTAATTCAATCGCGAATACTCGCGCCACTTCGGCTCATCACCAGGTAAGGACGCTCTTTTAATTCGCGCGGAAAAAGATTAAATATCTAAACTTCCAAAGTCGTATTCCCGCTCAACTTTGCAAATACGAACTTCGTAGCCCTTATACCAGTCAGATTTTCCTTTGCTTTGAGCCTCTCGATGTTCAACATTCATTTTCCAGTTCAAAACATCTTCGATATTTTTCCAATAGGAAACGGTAATACCCAGGCCCTTATCTTCCCTCACCGATTGAATTCCCAAAAACCCGGACTGATTACGACTAAGTTGTTCCATCCGTTCCGCTATTTGGTTGTAATCATGAGCATCCATTTTCCTAAGCGATGTGAAAATCACCGCGTAATAAGGAATTTCAAAAGATAGCTTCACCCACACCTCCCGCAAAAATATAAAATTGATTTTACACGCTTAGTTTTTTGGTGTCCAAGTAAACTCGGTCTCTTATTAGAAAACCTATCGTGGTGCTGACTCCAGATCTGGGTGGGGCTCGGCGGATTAAAAACGTCCCTGAAACCGATGAATCGTTGAATCCCATTGACCGGGGAATTTTGTTTTATAATCATAGTAATAAAAATTATGATTTGGGGGACAAAATGTCAGTTGATCCAAGGCCTTGGGTAAAAAGTTACGAGACAGGAATTCCAACAGATATTTCCATTACTGCCTATCAATCTTTAAATGATTTACTCGAGGAATCATTTGCTGCCTTTTCAAATCGGGCCGCTTTTTACTGTATGGGCAAGTCCTTTACTTTTTCCGAAATTAAAAAATTAAGCGATCAGTTCGCGGCTCACTTGCAAACTAAAACAGATTTAAAACCGGGTGATCGCGTTGCGATTATGGCCCCCAATATTTTGCAATATCCCATTGCGCTTTTCGCGTGCCTTAAAGCAGGTTTTGTCGTGGTCAATGTTAATCCACTTTATACAGCTCGCGAACTGCAGTATCAATTAAAAGACTCTGGCGCCAAAGCGATTGTGATTTTTGAAAATGCGGCCTCGATTTTGGAAAGTGTGCTGCCAGAAACTGACATCAAGTGGATTTACACCACGGGAATTGGTGACATGCTAAGTTTTCCAAAATCAATGCTTGTGAATTTTGTTTTAAGAAAAGTAAAAAAAATGGTACCCGCGTATTCACTGCCGACGGCTCGCAGTTTCGTGTCGGCGTGTTTTGAAACAGATGCCCAAGTCAAACCAGCAAAAAATTTAACTCCAGAAACCACGGCCTTCCTGCAATACACAGGCGGAACGACGGGCGTTTCAAAGGGAGCTGTGCTTAGTCACGGCAATATGCTAAGCAACGTGATTCAAGCTCGAACGGGGATTGGTCAGCACACTAAAAAAGGCGATGAAATAATTATCACAGCGATGCCTGGGGTGAACACACTGTTCAATGCCCTATTGAATAATCCTAATTTTGCAAACTTAGATTTTTCGACGTTACGACTGACCTTAGGCGGAGGCATGGCCGTGCAACGTCCAGTTGCAGAAAAGTGGAAAGCAGTCACGGGCAAGCCATTAATTGAAGCCTATGGATTAACGGAAACCAGTCCTGCCGCGTGTATGAATCCGGCGGGACTTCAAGCCTACAACGGATTTATCGGTCTACCGATTTCATCAACGTATGTTGAAATCCGAAATGACCAAAATGAAAAACTACCCGTAGGCGAAGTCGGCGAAATTTGTATCAAAGGACCACAGGTGATGAAGGGCTATTGGAATAAACCTGATGAGACCAATCTTGTAATGACCAAGGACGGATTTTTTAAAACCGGAGACTTGGGATTTATGAACAGCGATGGCTATTTTAAAATCGTCGATCGCAAAAAAGATATGGTGCTGGTATCGGGTTTCAATGTGTATCCCACTGAAATCGAAGAGTACATTTGCAGCCACGAAAAAGTTTTCGAAGCCGCCGCCATCGGTGTTCCCGACGAAAAATCGGGTGAGGCAGTAAAACTGGTCATTGTAAAAAAAGACCCGTCTCTGACCGAGCAAGAAGTCATTGAATTTTGTCGCAAAGGTCTGACTAGTTACAAGGTGCCAAGAGTGGTGGTTTTTGTTGATGTTATGCCTAAGACTAATGTTGGGAAGATTTTAAGACGGGCGCTGAAGTAGGATTTCTATTTCAATGTTATTCTTTATAAAGATTTTTCAGTTTTTCAGCATTTACTTTATAAACCAATTTCTTACTGACCTTGATTTCAGAGACTAAATTCAACTCAAGCAGATGTTTTAATTCCTGCCGAGCGAATTCACGCGATTTAGAAATTCGCTGAGCATATTCTTCAATATCGATGGTTCTGAATTTATGCAGAGCCATTCGTTGAAGCAAACCAATTTGAGTTTGCGACAGTTCGAAGCGATCTTTTAGATCCGTCATTTTAAGCAAGTAATTAACTTTTCTAGAAACTTCCTGCAAAGCGGACAAAATTGAATCCAGGCAAAAATCGATGAAATAAGTCAGATCGAATTCGTTTTCTTTAACTTTAACAAAACTGTTTTCGTATTGTTCACCATGAACGCGCAAGTAGGCCGAAACGGACAGCAGTTCGATATAGTTCAGCTGATTTCGAATCGATTTAAAATAAAACAAGGCACGCGCCGTTCGTCCATTTCCATCAAAAAAAGGATGGATGTAACCCATAAAATAATGAACTAAAATGCCTTTCAATAAAGGATGAAAATATCTGGGACTATTTGTCGCCAATTGGATCATTTCGTTCAGCGCGGTTTCAATTTTATCATGGGCTATGCCTTCATGAGGCCCAACGAAGACTGTGTCGTTTCGAAATTTACCTTGAAAGTTTACATCATCACCATCAAGCGTATTTTCCGTCACAATTTGATGAAGTCGACGAATCACATCGTTAGACAATTCGGAATGCTGATTGTCTTTCACCCATTTCATCGCATTAAAATTATTGATTAGCATCCATTCGTCTTTGTTCTTGGGACGCTGACCCGAGGCGATCAGCTGCTCGGCTTGGGCCCTGGTACTGTGGGCACCTTCATAGATCGCTGATGTGATGGCTTCTTCAATTGCAGAGTCCAAAAGAAATTCATTTTTGAATGAAGCATTTTTATTGATCT
Organism: Bdellovibrionaceae bacterium UBA2316; assembly: GCA_002345205.1. GTDB lineage: Bacteria > Bdellovibrionota > Bdellovibrionia > Bdellovibrionales > Bdellovibrionaceae > UBA2316. Next base: position 66,101 of record DDVI01000038.1, read on the forward strand.
GATCAAAAAGATCTTTACCCAGTTTTTCAATATCATTTATTTTTTTATGAATAACGTCCGCGGGGTAAAACCAGAACTTGGGTTCAATGGATTTAAAAAACAGTGTTATGGATCCAGTTTTTCTCGTAGCAACAATTTCCTTACTCATAGATGGCCAATCTGCTTGGCTTTTCCCCTGTTGCTGCAGCCGATACTTAATTTCATCCGGAGTCAGATACCGTTGCTGGGTATAGTTTATCCATAAGCTTGAGTTTAAAAAATCAAAGTATTCCTTTTTCAACCGAGGCACTCCTACAATTACTGTACTATAATTTGCTGCAATTTTTGTAGATATTTTTGTAGATAGGGAATACTAGTTGAGAAATGCTAATGAATTTAGGTGTTTATAAAAACTAGCCATTTGCTACAATTTTTTGACGTATTATTGTAGCAAATTCGAGACATACGGTATTTTTAAGCGATTTCAAGTGTTTACATGTGCAATTGGTTTGCAGATCGACTTAGGTGTATAGAAGCCGCCCACATGTAGCCAAGTATCTTTAGCGCTTGAATTCCGATAACTGCAAAATTCTTTGCTGTTAAACTATCCCATCTTCTCCACTTTTTATTGGCGAACCATCATAATCTTTTAGTTGTTCCTCAGATAGAACTTCGATATGTGCCGGTTCCTCTACGAATACAACATAAGCTGACCACATTTCAGTTTCCAGCTTTATTGGCTCATTGGTCCCCATCTCCCTCACTGGCTTTATTGTATATTCCAATCCCAAAGAATTATTGTTGGGCTTCAGATTAGGAAATCGAACATTATGATAGGCTTCCTTTTTTAGGAAGCGTTCAAATTCAAATATTTTTCTATCTTGCTCGAGCATTTCTTCTCTTTTGGTCAGAACAGCCTCGCTTTTCGATACCAAATCCAGAATATTTGCAGTTAACTTTCCCGATTTTTCCCTTCCAGCTGCAATAACATACCGATTGGCGACACTTGATAGAATTGCAAAAGCCGTCATTCCGGAAGCCATCCTGCCGAACCAATCAACCGAAGGAAACTCTTTAGGTCCAGCAAGTGCATATATAATACCGATCACTAGACCTAGAATCGACGTCCAAATAATTATTCCCTTTTCGGCCTTCCCCCAGAAGTAAATAGAATTAAAAATATTTCCAATTTTTTTAAACATATAGATCCTTATTAAAATTTTCTAATTTTGATTTTGGAAGCTAATTGCAGGATAGGCCTAATCAAAGATATTTACCATTCAAATGACTAATTGAATCTGGTATATTTATGCAGTTACATTATATTTTCGAGAAATATCTGCGATAAAGCTACTCGACGACTTAGTAATAGGACTATCCACGGTTTTTGCCTAACCCGTTTACCTGTCAAACTTGATCAAATTTGTTCATTATTTGCATATATTTTTGACCCGGACTCCAAAAATCCACCTTAACTATAGGATGCAGATACAATCTAAACTCGTGACGATTGGTTTGAGTTTTAATACTCTCGAAGAATGCGCTTTGAAAACTCAGATTTTTTTGACACCAGTTTAAATCGCCTAAACGATCTTTTCCAATCGGCATGGGAAAAAAATCCCATTAATCTAATCTATGCATTGGTTCGAGTTGGCGGAATGTCAGATGCTAATTGGGATCCAATGGAAGAATCGCTAGAATCGCTAGAATCATTAAATGACTATGAAAATCTAGAAAAAGAAGCATTCCTACAGGGAAATTTGAAACGGGCTTATCGGATGCAGCTTCTCCATTATTGTCATATGATAGAAGCATCTGCTCCAATAGAATTGATTGCAAACTTGATTCGATGTAACACCGGTATTGGCTTTCATACAAAGCCTTTTCTGCATCTCCATCGCCCTACTAAAGACAGCTTATCCACCGTTCCTCCAAGCGTAAAACAAAAGGTAAAGGAAATAGTTAAACTTGAAGAAAAATCTTCAATTAAAATTTCGGATTTGTTAAATCAGTTTATTGATGAGCAAATTAGAAATTCATTTTATCATTCCGACTACTGCCTTACAGATTCGTATTATCGATCGACAGGAAGCGGCCCCAGTAAACAAATTCGACTAGAAGATTTAAATAAAATCACTAATAATGCATTCAGCTTTTATAGTGCACTATTAGGAACCTGGAACGGAATCAGAGAACAACTAGGAAGAGGCAAACGCGTCCACCAAATGAGTAATTACGAATGTCTTGAGTTACTATCTGATAAGGATGGGATATTAAATGGATTTGCAGTACATTTCTCAAATGGTTCAGTTTCAACATTTAGGAGAGCGAAATCTGGCATTACTGCCCAAAACATTGATTTTGATAAAAATGGCAAACTTATTTTAGTTTGCGGACTTACCGACAACCTAAAAACTCAATGGGTTTGGAACAAGCAAGTAGTCACTAACTTTTCAAAACTTCCATAGAACGATAAATAACTACTATAATAAAAGTAATTTGAACATTGGATCGGAGATTTATTGAAAAAAACCAAAGAAGAAAAAGAAAAATACTATTTTGACAAATTTTGTATGGCACAAGGCTTTTCCTGGGAAGTAGTTGAGCAATGCAAGCCACCAAAGCCAGATTTCATTGTAGATGATTGCCGCAAAATAGGTATCGAGATAACAAATTATAGTATTGTTGACGGAGGTGAGGCATCGAGCGAAATGAAACAGTCTCCACAAAGACAACGAATCGCAAATTTGGCCCATAAAATGTTTTTGGAAGATGGTGGTGGGCAAATTAATGTTGCACTCGGTTTCAACCTTATTATTGAAAGATCTAAAGAGGAAATTGCGAGGGACATTTTTCATTTTGTCAGGGATAATCAAAGTTTAACAAATGATCGCCTTACTTTTTATGCTCGCATGGCTATTCCCGAGATTGCTTTCTTATATATTAGTTCCGCAGAGCACTCACCCGCAGAATGGAGATTGGCTCAAGTTCATGATGTAACAACGATAAATATAGAACGGTTAACAGAAATTATAAAAGGCAAAGAGGGAAAGAATTATACTGGATGTGATGCCTACTGGTTATTGATTGTGATGGATATGATGGATCCTGGTCAAGAACAAGAAATCCCAAGGTCAGAACTTCCAAAAATTCCATCACAAAAATTTGAGAAGATTTTTTTCTATAAAACTGGATATGAACAAGTTTTTACTTTATGAATTTTGAATTCAAGCTTGTCTCGCAAATTTATAGAAAAACTGCATATCTATATTTAGAAAGTTAATAGCAAGAATCGCGCAAGCCCGGGAATGGAATCGTGATCTTTAAATAATAAATGTTTTACCTTCTTCAGCAAAGAAATTGACGGCTCCCTGCCAATAACTATTTAGG
>DDVI01000020.1 GCA_002345205.1 Bdellovibrionaceae bacterium UBA2316
AGTCAAATGAGGACACGCCCTAATGTCACCTTTGGTGCCGCCGCTTTTTTGAGTCTATTCGGCCCAACTTTATCTACAATTAGGGCCGATTTTAGATCTTTGATACTGAGTTTAGATTCCGTACTCATATAGTGATTAAAGCCGCGCGCCATAACAGCTATATCACCGCGCTTCAATGCGAGAGGCTCTTTCTGATTATCTAAATACAGGAATGCTTCACCTTGAGTTACAATGTGAAATCCAATACTGCGATTACATGGAAACCTTAACGTCAAAGTCCCGTATATAGATCTTTGATTCAAAATCTTACGTTTTAAATCGGCCTGTTTAAAGATATCGTCCAGAATATCCATTTTATACTCCTGAACATGTTTTTTATACTTATACCCATTAAAGGTATAGCAAATATCTAATATATTAGCAATATACCAATCGAGGTAAAACTTAAAGGAGCATCCAAATGAACAAGGTTTTAGTAATAGGCGCCAGCGGAACTGTAGGTACTGAACTAGTGAAACTTTTAAAAGCCAAAGGTCAACCTGTAGCAGAAGCAACAAGTAAAAAGGACTTAAAACAAGGACAAGTGCATTTAAATTTATTAAATCAAGACGGCATTGAAGACGCGTTCGAAAATGTTGATCGCGTTTTCCTATTGTCACCTCCTGGCCATACGAACCAAGACAAATTGTTACTACCACTTATCGAAATGGCTAAAAGCAAAAAAGTTAAAAAAGTAGTTCTTATGACTGCCATGGGGGCCAATGCAGTGGAATCGGCGTCACTTCGAATCGCTGAAATTCAACTAGAAAAATCGGGTTTAAATTACAATATCATCCGTCCAAATTGGTTCATGCAAAATTTCAATTCATATTGGATTCAAGGAATCAACAACGATGGAAAAATTTATTTACCGGTCGCTAAAGCAAAAGGCAGCTTCATTGACGCTCGTGATATTGCGGCAGTAGCGGCCGAGTTGTTGGTATCCGACAAGTTCAATAATCAAGATTTTGATCTTACTGGTTCCGATGTAATAAATCACGATCAAGTTGCGGAAATATTAAGTATAACAACAGGTCGAAAAATTTCCTATCAAGACATCGAGCCTGCAGCGATGAGAGCGGGTTTAATAGGCGCCGGTCTTCCAAAAGACTATGCCGAATTCATGTTAGTTATTTTGGATTTTTTCAAACAGGGTTATGCCGAACGCACAACTGATGCGATTGAAAAAATCACTGGCCGCAAACCAATTTCATTTAAAAAATATGCCGAAGACTACAAATCGTCTTGGATTAAGTAGTACTAGAATACTGTAGCCTTAACACCAAAGTAGATTTTGTCTTCCTGATCAAGAGGGGCTAAGCGACTGTTTGGCCCTGTCCAAAAACTTTCAAAACCAAATCGCAATTCAATATTCGCCAAAACTTTATTATTGAAGGCTGCGCCCATACCTTGTGTCTGCGTACCCAATCGATCAAACAAATTTACGTCCAGATTAAGAATCTCGCTGAACTTGTAGTTTAAATTAATGAATAAATCGGAAATGCCATTCTGACGAGTCGGTAATTCTTTTTCCGGGGTGATTTCAGTTCGTCCAAACATAATTGTCGCACGCATTTTATCTGCAAAAGTACGCTCAACGCTTAAATTGTAGTTTGTTTGATCAAGTGATAATTCAGTCCCCGTTTCCGTTATGTAGGTACGTTTGAAATTTTTTTGGTAGTCCCAACGAAACATATAAGATCCCGCAGGCCCAGAAAAGCCAATACCGGCACTATTAAACGGAACCGAAACTTGTGAAAATTCAAAATTCGTCGCAGACCACTGCAGGTTTAGACGCTTTTCATAAGTTCGAGTAGCATATATTGACCAATCGAAATACTCCGTTGAACCCAATAATTTTAATAACGAGTCGTATTCCGAAGCTTTTTCAAACTGCGGCTTCTTGATCGGCTTGTAAAGTACAAACGATTCTCCAAGAACCTGTTTTTGAACCAAACCCAATTGTTCAGTACGTTCAAACTTCAAGATCGCCATTTGTATGGACAGCTTGTCACCAATCATTTTGTAGCTAATTCCCGGCGAAGTGTAATAGAGCTTTTCGGGCAAACTAAATATAGAGATGTTATTGTTCCGTGCATGGAAAATTTCCATGTCGATCAGATTAAATCCTTCAGTTAGGAATAAACTTTGGTAGCCAATGGTGAAACGATGTCGCCCGCTATTCAGTTCATAATTGAATTCAGCGGGATACACCTCGTGCAACATTTGATCAGTATTTTTAAATTTTTTATAGTACTCAAAGATACGAAGCTGACCAATGAATTTCGAGCTTTGGTTGCTCCAATTCTGCTCTAATGTGAAAAAATTCTGATAAGCCGTTTTAGGCTTCTGTCCTTCGCCTTCACGTTGTTGATACTCTAAATCGGTTATCACTCCAAAAGAGTGAACCGCAAAGGCAACCTCTGCAAAAAATATTAATCCGAGGCTAAATATTATACCGTAAAGCTTCGACAATTTTAATCCTTATGAACTTAAACACCAGAATTGCGGTGAAGAAGTTAACAATAATAAACAACGCTAAACTGAAAGCTAGTACCACATCCGAGTAAAATCCAATTTCTACTAAGATCGGTACCGATGCACCTGGAATTTCAGTTTTGATCCCGGCGGCATTTACCAAACGAGTAATTGTGAAACACGCAACTGTTCCAATAGCCAAGGCAGTAATACACAGGTAGAAAGATTCTAGCATGAATTGATTCAGTAAAGACGAACGTGATTGTCCCAAAGCTCTGAGGGTTCCTATTTCACCAATTCGCTCATTTAATGACATAGAAACCGTGTTAGTAATTCCAAGTAGTACGATGAAAACTAGAATACTAAACATTAAACCCGTTTGCGTATTATAGAACGATTCCACTTTTCGAAACAAATCAGAGATTTGGTACCAGGTGCGAGTTTCTAAATGTGCACTGCCGTATTCACGTTCAATGATTCCCTTTACAGAGTCTAATGAATTCATGTCATTAATTGAAATCTTCAGCACATCCACAGCCGTTGAATTCATAACTTTCTGGGTATCTTCAATATGAGCAAAGGCCGCCACTGAATCGAATTCTTCGGCTCCCGTAGCAAAAACACCTCCGACAGTAAAATCCATGGCGTTAACGACCTGATCTAGAGTGGTAGTTACAAGGGTAATGTCATCGCCAGGCTTTACACGCAGTCGTCTAGCTAATGAACTACCAATCATGATTTTTCTGTCGCCAACCAAAAATTCTTTGCCAGCAATCATCATCAAGCCTACTGCGAAGTCCTTTTCTTGTTTTGGATCGATGCCAATCACCATCGCTGAATCTGATATATTCTCGGTACTTAATAACCCATAGAATTTCATACGCGGGGACACTGCTGTCACGTTGGGAATAGCTTTAATTTTTTCCACTAACGGACCATAATCCGCCAGGAGAGTATCTTTTTTGTTTTTATACTCTTGTGACCAATACTCGGGTTTAGCGATCTGCAAATGGCCAAACTGGCCATTTACAATCGTTGTCTGGATAACTTCAAGCGTACGTAAAACATAACCTCGGAATAAAGTAACACCGATAAGAGCGCCGGAAATCATCAACAAACTGATGAATGTACGATACCTATTTTTCAGTAGATTTCTAATGGCTATGGCGTGTGCGATCCTATGGTTCAATCTTCTTGTTGGTTAAAAATAGACAGGTGTCAGCAACATTTACGATATCTGTATCATGAGTCACATATATAATTGTAGACCCGTAATGTTTTTGAAGCCTCTTAATCAAATTAATAATCTCAGCGCCCGTCTTTTCATCCAAATTTGCGGTAGGTTCATCAGCAAAAATAAACTTTGGAGATTTAACAAGAGCACGCCCAATCGCAACACGCTGACGCTGCCCACCGCTGAGTTGACTAGGCAATTTGTTTTGGTATGGCGAAAGCTCTAACTGTTCTAGAATCTCTAATGTTTTTTTCTTTCGATCCGCCTCCCCTTGGTTTAATAGGTACAATGGGTATTCTATATTCTCATAAGCCGTCAAATTAGATAACAGATTAAAACTCTGGAAAATATAACCGAAATGAACGAGGCGAATTTTTGAAAGGTCATTGTCCGCACGATTGTATAAATCATTACCCGAAAACAAAACGGTTCCTTTGTCCGGGCTGTCCAAGCCAGATAACAAATTTAAGACCGTTGATTTACCTGACCCCGATTTACCTAACAAAGCCGTAAATTGCCCTTCTTTAAAGGTCCAATTCATATCATCTAAAACCGGTTGCTTTTGTTCGCCTTCCCCATAGGATTTAAAAACATTTTTTAATTCAAGCATGGTTTACATCGATGCCCGGTTAAAAATGACATCATCAATCTTTTTAACTTTAAACTGGCTGTATTTCAATATAGACGCCCTTTGTTTTACGATGGCATCCGATATTTTAATTTTAGTAATAAGAGTCCTATTTTTAATCTTCTTATCAGGCTTTGCGTATTCAACATTTTTTAAAATTTTTCCAGACAGCGCCATAAATTCTGCTTTTAAAGGAATGTAGCCAGTTTTTGAAATAAAGTAGTTAATCTGCTGATAGGTCGTTTGATTATGTTTCGACTTTAGATGAAGTTTGTAGTAGGTTGGTGTTTCTTCCACAATAGTCGGTTCATAATCTGTGTAAAAATTAGTTTTAGCCAAGTCACCATTGGCGGCTTCACCAGTTAGCTTTTGATCTAAGTTAATGCGAATGGCTTTTTTTATATCATTCGTACGCATCCACAAATCATTATTAACCATCAAAAGTTTTTTACCACGCGCCGATGCTGGGCTAACTTGTTCAACTAATGATGTCGTGTTGTCTTTTATATAAACAGTAAATGTCGATTCGTCTTGAATCGAATTCCCCATTTGATTTGTAACTTGAACTGTAACTACGTAGTTCTCGTCCAAACCTCGATATTTTTCGGCTTGTTTTAATACCTCGTCAGCGGTTGGTGCCGCATTTACTAATGAACAAAAAAGAATCGATAAAAATGTGTATTTAATTTTCATCACGAAACACTCCCCCGCGTTCTTGAGTTAAACTCGCTAATATGGGGCTCGATGCTTTCAATAAATCGAATCCATGCAGGATTACTTTCGGCTACAACACTGCAAGCAAACTTAGTTTCCGTGATCTTAGCAATCACTGCTGATTTAACTAAAATAGTTTGATCCTTGATAATTTCAATTTGAAATTCCAATTCCTGGTCCTCTGGCAAGTCATAATCGCAAAAAATCAGCATTCCGCCTCGGGACACATTCAATATCGAAACATTAATGAGTTAATTAATCAAACCAATGTTAAATATTAAAAGCTTTCGTGTTCACAATCAGACGAGGATCTTTTCTTCGTTACACATTCGAGCTCTATCATAATCAATTCTAGATTAAAGACCGGAAAACTCTATCGATACTTCAAACACTTCAATGTCGCTTTTCAAAAAGGCCTATTGCTACAACGATTTCCTTTTTCAATTACCAGTACCGATATCTCCACGAACGAATTCGGCTATTTTCAAAGTTCCGTCGTACTTCTGTGATTCTCGCAGAGTAGTTCTTGACGTCCAGTTTCCTGACGTTCTCTTTTAATATTATGATTTGAAGAATGTCCAATTTTTAAATTGAACAGGAGAATTGATTTCACTTAACCAAGGGCAATCCATAAAGATCCAACTACGAACACCACGGCCGCGGGCAACCACTTGGATCGAGCGATTCTGTGCCAGGACGCGAAGTTTTTCTAAAACTTTGTAAATATCGTCCTTAGAGCCAAAATCGTAGAGGAAAAACAAATTGGCCTCATCAAGCACAAAATCATCTTGAGAAATATCAGCTTGCCTCAAAACGGAATTCTCTAAACCCCACTGAGTTATGATCCGATTACCTTCGTCAACTCGATCTTGAACAAATTCGTATCCGATAAACTTCACGGCTGGCTTTACAAAACCTAACGTAAACCCCATCCGTCCATAACCTGCGCCTAAATCAACCCAGGTATCCCCGGATTCGGGTTTAACATAGTCAATCATTTCTACAATTTCTGAATAAGGCGTTTGCAGCGACTGAATCTCTAAGCCGTACCAGAACTCTTGCCCAGGAAGAAACAAAGAATCTTTGTTTTCTTCGAAAAGTTTGTCTTCGATTGGCTCACACGCTATCCCAAGCTGATCATCAATACCCTTGGAATGAACCTTGGCACCCGCGTATTCAGGCTGAGGAATCAAGATTTCGTTTTTTATAGAATTAAAAATAGTTTGGTCCAAAATTTCCTTTATACGAGCTGTTCATACGTGTTAGCACCACACGTACCCGTATCGAACTAATACTTCAATATTTATAATCTTTTCACGGGAAAGATAACTCTAAAGCCAGGTTCTAGGATTTGTCCCTTTGGATTCTTCGATATATCGCTTTCGATAACGGACTGCCGATTTAAAAGCAGCTGTTTAAAGGTTGGCTCTAAATCACCCGCACCCAATTTACGAGACGTCTGAACGTACCAATCTCCGATGGCTTTTTGATATGCAGCCGGAGTCAACGCTGGGTCAGTCATCCGTTGGTACAAAGCCTTAGCAATTAACGAATTTTGAGTTTTTAAATTCTGAATAAAACCGGGACGCCAATTGCGTGTATTCGGTACTAATTTCAAAAGCTGGCAACGGTCTTTATTCATTAATGTTCCAATTGGAGCACTATAATAAATATCTAAAATAGTTTTATCATCCACTAAACCGGCCGCCTTTAAACTGGCAATTGCCAATAAATCCGAGTGTCCTTTAACGGGAGTCAACCAGGCATGATCTGCATCCTGATGTCGTGTTTCAGGAAACTGTAAACCAAATTTTTGCAAGAGAGCTTGATAGCTACCTTTAGAAATTGCAATTGGTGTTCGTCCCGTAAAAGGACCACCCAAACTAGCAACAGGTATTTGGATTATTGGACCGTTATCAATAGGTAAAATATCTGACTGTATGTTTATTTCTAAATCACAAAACAAAGGTCGTAGTTGTACCGGGATACTGAGTGATTTTTTGATCATTTGAAATTGAGAACTCGCTTCTAGTTTTTGCATTCCAGCTTGAACTTGAATCGAAAAATTTTCTGCTGAGTCCACCTCCCGCAATCGCTTTAAGACGTGTTCGGACTGTGCATTTTCAAAAACAAGCGGTCGCGCCTTAATCCACCAGTCGTTATGTGGGTATGCGAGTTCCTTCATGATGGGTCCACCCGAAGTGTGGCATCCCGAACATCTGAGTCTGTGTCCAAATTGCGCGGGTTGCGACAGATAAATATTCTGATTGTCTAAAATTATATCTTTCGAATCGCCTCGATAGAACCATTGATTGTATGCCCCCTGACCAATCAATTCATAGAAATTGTAATATCCTTTAGAGTAGTCCCAAGCAATTAGCTCAATAATTAGCTGCCCTTTATTCATACTTTGATCCAAATCAATGACCGCTTTACCACCCACATTTTTTAGATGAGTAAAGTGCCCAAGAAAAATATCTGCATCGGCATTTCTATTTTTGCCGGCATACGATTCAAAGAAACTAAAGCTCCCTTGCTTAGGATTATTTCTACCTCGATTAGCCACTAGGAATTTTCTATTTTGAAACAGACTATCTAAAAGGGCATTCACACTCTCGATATTTTGAGGACATGCGTTTGCCGCCGAAAGCGCTTTAAAAAAGTTATCGTTTTGAATAGGAGCTTTAGCGCCTTGGGATGTCAAAATAGTGCAGTTTATTTGACCGAAGCATTGGCCAACAGTTAAAAATAGGAAGATGACAATCTGACTTTTCATAAAGCCTCCAACGAGGTCACTTATAAAAGTTTTTTGCTCATGAATAAAATTAATACTTTTAATATATCAATCGAAATATCTAATGATTGACTAAGGTGCCAAAATGGTTGAGACCTCTACGGATTTAAATTCAAAACAGGCAAACCCTGTGACTCGCGCCCCTCGTCCATCTGTTTTTGCTGAATTTAAAACAGTTCCTACACTAAGTTCTGTTGAGATCGAACGAATGTATGCTATTTTTTCAAAATACTATATTAACCATAATCGTGAACAATTTACGTCCGACCTATTTGAAAAAGATCAGGTCATATTGTTAAGGGATTCTAGTAAAAGAACGATTCAAGGGTTTTCAACTTTGTTGAAAGTAGACCTAAAACCATATGGCTATCAAGCTACTGGTATTTATAGCGGCGACACGGTTTTGGAGAAAGAATATTGGGGTAACAAAGCGCTCGGAGTTGCATTTCTAAAATATCTTTGGCTAGAAAAGGTTAAAACCCCAACCCTACCTGTCTATTGGTTCTTAATCTCTAAGGGCTATAAAACGTATCTTCTGATGGCGAACAATTTTAAAACGCATTTTCCTCGCGTCGAGAAGTCTACACCGATTCAATATAAAAATATCATGGATAAATTTTATGGACATCGTTTTGCTAAAAATTACAAAGCGGAACACGGCACTATCGAGTTTGACCATACAGCTTGTAGTTTGAAAGAAAAAGTGGCTGAAATTTCAGATGATCTTTTCAAAAACAAAAAAATACAGTTCTTTGCCAAAATGAATCCTCGTTGGGATCGCGGAGATGAATTGGCGTGCATTGCCGAAATGACATTATGGATGCCACTTCAATATTTTATAAAGAAAACTTTTTTAAAAAAGAAGACCTAATAAAACCTTAACTCTAAAGGAGGACACCGCCCACCACCCATGAAATTCATCCCTCAGCCGCGTGGTCCAAAAGTAGAAAAACAAACAGTAGAAAATTCTGGCGACGATATGTAAGATATATTCAGTATGAAGTACACGTTAGAATATTTAGAAAAAGGTTCATTAGTTTCACACGATGGCATCGTTAAAAACGAAGCCGAGCTTGAAACTCTGATGCTAAAATTAGATGCTGAAAAATATGTAAATTTATGTTTCGTTTTTTCTAACCAAAACATTCTAACTGTTTCCGGTGGCCGAGAACAATATATAGTCATGTTTTCGGACAACAGTAAATTCTATGAACTTAACAATCCAATCAATAGAGGCGGTGACCTGGTTCTAATTCGAACTGGTCATACCGTTGGCAAGTTCCCGAAAGAAATGGTAATGGACCCGTTCACTACACTTGGCGTAATTAAAGAATTTTACCATTCGGGTAAACGACATCCCGATCATAACTGGAAACCTTTGAACTAAACTGGGGCTAAAGTTACACTGTACTTATGATCTATTGCGCTTGAATCCTTTACAACGTTTTGCGTTAGTCAAATTACCTTGTTCTAGTTTTCGTCCATTTTTTCTAGATCTAATTCTCTGCAACTGCTTGTTTGTTCAAGATTTTCTATGGTAGCTGCCTAACTTATGGAATATTTTCCTAGTGCCAAAATATCCAGGCCCATCCTTTGCTTTGGTGGTTACCCGTACTTAATTCACAATTAAAAGGAGCCAAAATGAATCGCAAATTTTTATCGTTAGGTCTTGTGGTAGCAATGCTAACTACAAGCGTAAGTTTCAACGCATTAGCTGACAAAGAAGACACAGGTGCAGTCGTCGGCGCTATCATCGGTGGAATCTTGGGTAACCAAGTTGGAAAAGGTAACGGTAAAACTGTTGCTACTGGTTTAGGAATTATTTTAGGCGCTGTCGTCGGCGCTGATATCGGCAAACAATTAGACGAAAATGATCGCCGTGCTCTAGCGGAAGCTCAACGTGATGCTTTCTTACGTCCAATCGGAGAAAGAACTGAGTGGGATGGTTACCGTTATGGTTCACGAACTGGTGCCCGTGGTAACTTCAGAACAACTCGTGAAGGTTACTTAAGAACTAACTCTCGCGAAATCTGCCGCGAATATGAATCTGTAATCGTAACTCGTCAAAAAACTGAAACTAAAACGGGTATCGCATGTTCACGTGCTGACGGCTCTTGGAGAGAAGTAAATTCAAGTGAAGTTGTTTTCCGTGATGGAACAGTGATCCGAAACGAAACTTCATCTAGCGGTCACGGTTCTAACTACGGTGGCAGTTACAAACGTCCACAACCAGTTCGCCCAATCGAACCTTCATACCCACGCCCTGGTTCTGGCTATGGCTACGGGTACGGTGGCAGCATTCAAGAAAGAGAAGCAACTGTAGCCGCAGTTAGAAACTTCGTTTGGAGCACTAACGGTTTAAATAAATCATCTTCAGAAGCTGATCGTATTGCACGTTTATGGATTGAAAGAAACTGTGAAGGCGCGTACCAAGTTCAATCTATGGCGAGTCAATTCAAGCAAGAATATGACTTTGCTTGGAGCATTCGCGGATTAAACATGAACTCATATCAAGCTCGTCAATACGCTCTTGATAGAGTGTCTCGCATGAGCCGTTGTTCTCACTTACTTTACTAAATTTAATTTAAATTAATATATAAAACGGGCGCTAATCTTTAGCGCCCGTTTTTCTTTGTAACTTTCTAAAATCGGTTGCAGTTAATAAACTGACGGTTTCTGAGGTCTGATCAAAGACGATTTTAACATCCCCGCGATCAATTTGTTTTTGAATCTGACTTTTCTTTTTCTCAAATTCAACCTCCACAACACCGTAATCCGTTCCTTCGCGCAGAATGAAGTTTTCGATAATCCCGTTCAAAGCGTCCGGAGACAGCTGACTAGGCGTAATTTCTATGGGTGCTTCTTCTTGTATTTGTTGAGGATGTTTTTTTTCGTCTGGCATTGGCTTTAATGTTATAAGCAATGACCATCATCTTCAACGAAAGAAGTAGCATTTGAAACCTAATTTTCATTTTGATATCCACTTTAAAATTTCCTTAGCGGTCGACGCGTATTGATAGTTCCCGAGAAGAGGCCAATGATGAACAGGAATACCATAGCTCCAATGACTGACATGCCTAATGCTGACCAGAAGCCATATACCGCGACTCCCGCCATATCAAAAATAAACCCCCCAATGAAAGCCCCGATAACACCAACAATGATGTCACTTAGAATTCCTAGTCCTTCACCTTTCATTAGAGAACTCGCAATCCAGCCCGCTAGCAAACCTACTAGAAGAAATACGATAATGTTCATAACCGACTCCCTTACCCGCAAGCGATACCAAACCTAGTTATGGTTTACTTCCGATAAAACAAAATCGTCCTGTTTTTGAGAAGAATCTGGAGCTTGTCCTGCCCGTGGGCGCTTCATGATTAAATCTTTTTCTGGAAGTTTTACGCCGCCGTCGTCTTTTTCCTTCTCGTCGGGACGATTGCCTGCATTTAAACGACTGTCGCGATCCTTCACTTTCGATTCTGCATTAATTTTAGGGATGATATCATTTTCCATAAACACTCCTTAGTTTAGTTATGGTTACTCAATTCGATTATTTAATGTGCAAAAAGGCGGCTCAAGTCTGTTAGGACTTTAACAGACTTGAGCCTTTGTAAAGTGGCAAAAAACCTCAAATACTTTTTATTGAGGGAAATTTTCATCAGTGTACTGACACGCTTAGTTTGAGCGCTATTCTGGAATTGCTATTCTTTTCAATACAAAATCGCTTACGTGCTGAAGACTTACAATACGAACACCTTCACGTCCTTGCAAAGAAACGTCTCCCGACGAAATTTCGTTTTTACCAAGAACCATTTTGAACAGCGGCCGCAGTCGATGCGCAAACAAAATTCGCTTTGAAAGACTTCCCAAATTGTGATCAACCACAACTCGAATTCCTTTATCCGATAACTGGCCTGCAATTTCTTTTGCAAAAGAAAGATGGTCTTCGTTCACTGGCAAAATGTATAACTGCACAGGACATAGCCATCCCGGCAAAGCACCATCATAGTATTCAAGCAAAAGTGAAACGAAACGCTCGTGACTTCCTAAGGGCGCACGATGAATGATCCATGGACGTTTAGGCTCACCAGAATTGGAAATATAATTTAAATCAAATTTTTCTGCTGAATTAAAATCTACTTGTATGCTGGCAATCGATTCTTCGTGTCCATGATTCATTTTCATTTGCACATCTATTTTAGGACCGTAAAAGGCGGCTTCGCCCTGGGCTTCAAAGAAATCCAAACCTTTTTCGATTAAACATTGTCTGAGGATTTCTTCTGACTCGTTCCAAAGCTCTTTAGGACCGTCGAAATCACCAGGACGCATAACATCTGATTTAGATAAACGATAACGATACCCTTTTAAACCCAGTGCTCGGTAACAGTATTCATGAAGTTCAAGTACGGACAGTATTTCCTGCTTGGAATCTTTTGGATCCAAATAAATATGAGCGTCGTTTTGATTCAAGCCCCGAACTCGACTCAAACCTTTTAGTGAACCACTATTTTCAAATCGATAAACCTGTCCGTATTCTGCAATTCGCAACGGCAACTGTCGGTAGCTTCGTAAGCTCGATGCAAAGACTTTATGATGGTGAGGACAATTCATCGGTTTTAAATAATAGCGCTCACTCTCTTCATCGCCTTTAATTGGTGGATACATGTTATCTTCAAAAGCACGTAAATGTCCCGATCGATCATACAAACTGCTTTTAGCCAAATGAGGACTCGCCACCCGGTGATACCCCGCTTTCTTTTCTAACTTTTTAGTAAAGGCTTCCAAACTGTCGCGAATAGCAACTCCATTGGGCAACCAGATCGGTAATCCGGCACCAATTTCTTCGTCAAGAAAATAGATCTCCATTTCATCGGCTAATTGCCGATGATCAAATTGAAATGACATAACATCTCCTAAATTTTTTAATTTTTAAATACGAGTTTTTATAAATGTGCGCGAACGTGTTAGTGGAGTGCCACGAAATGAGTGACACACGAGAAATGTGTTAACCCCGCAGGGTGGTCAGATAAAACCTATAGATGATGAAAAAGATATATTTTTTCATTACATCTATCATATCTTATTAAGGTAATTAAACGTTACTAAATAATTTTTATGGGGTTATAAGCAGAGCTTATCCATTTTGTCTTTTTAATAGATACCGTCTTCGGCTGAATAGCGTAGACGTTCATAACAATAATAAGCCTCAGTCCTTCAGTAATAATTGATACGAATACTCATCGACATATTGGCCATCAATCAACGCGATTTCTTTTAACAAACCGATTCTCTGAAATCCTACTTTTTCATATAGAGCAATGCCAGCCGTATTGTATGTTCTAACGGTTAGATCAATTCGGCGAAGACCGATTTGTTTTGCGGTCTCTAAAGCGGTGTTCATTAAGTGCGTACCAAGGCCTGTATTGCAATAGGCATTTTGAATACTCATTCCCAAACTAGCATTGTGTCGTACAAACTCGGCCGTTTGGGAAAATAGCCCTAAACCACCCACTATTTTTCCATCGACCCAAGCCATAATCATAAATTTATTTTTACCCGACTCTAGATCCGCCAGAAATTTGCTTTCATCTTCAACAGAAACGTTGTCCCAATGTGCACTACCTTGATTCAAATTACGATAAGACTCTTTATGAGATATTTTTAAATGTTGAAGAACCAGATCGGCCTCATCAGGTGATGCAGACTTTAAAGTCGCTGAACGACCGTCTTTAAGTTTTACTACTTTCTGAGCGATTTTCATTTAACTACCCTACTCATCAAGACAGCGTCTACATAATGTCCCTCTTGATATTTAATTTCTTTTTCCTTTATGCCTTCGATTTTGAAACCCATTTTTTCATACAGTTTACGTGCCGGTTCGTTATCACTGTGAACCGTCAGGTTAATTTTTTCGATCGTCTCGCAATTCTGAGCCCATTCAATTAAAGCTTTTATCAGTTCTGTGCCGATACCCAATCCGCGGTAGGCTTTAGCCATCGACATTCCAAATTCTCCGGTATGGGCCGTTCGATTGCGATTGCCATTGCAAAAATCTAGAAGGCCGACAATCTCATCATTGATTTCGGCAACGATAATTAGGCGACTTGGATGATCACGATGTGAAATGATCCAGTTTTCTTCACTAGTTACCGTCAAATTAAGTTCGTCTAACGTCAGTAGCTGGTAAATATCTTCAGCTACCACCATTTTCGACAATTCCAAAATTTGCCGCGCATCAAATACATCAGCTGATCGAATCACGACATCTTCGTTACGCTTAGTTTTAAAAAGACGAGACTTAAATTTTTCCATTACAATGTGAAAACTAGAGTAAAAAACGTTTTTGCATAAATCAACTTCCAAAGCTATAGTGCAACTATGAGTAATACATCTGTACCACCAAAGCCCCTGAAAAAACCCCTACTACGAGGATATCTACACCAAGAGGCTTTCTTTATTGCTCTCGGCGCGTGTGCATTGTTAATCGCAAAAAGCTCTCAAACTATTACCTTGCTTGCAGCGCTAGTCTATTCATTCGGCTTGTTGATGATGTTAGGTGTAAGCACTATCTACCACAGAGTTCACTGGGAACCTAACCCCCGAGCTTTGATGAAACGCTTAGATCACTCCGCTATTTTTATTCAGATTGCAGGAACATTCACCCCTATTTGTTTACTCGCCCTGAAAGAAGCAGACGGAATTTTTCTACTTAAAGTCATTTGGACGTCGGCCGTTGCGGGAATTCTGCAATCTATCTTTTGGGTCAAATCACCCAAGTTTGTTACGGCGATTTTTTATGTGATCATGGGTTGGCTGGCGCTTCCTTACGTTTCTGAATTGGCAGAATCATTAGGAACCGTTAAAATTTCGTTAATTGTGGCCGGCGGCATTGTATATACTGTGGGATCTTTATTTTACGCGACTAAGCGACCTCACATGGTTCCCCTTATTTTTGGCTATCATGAATTGTTTCACTTGTTCACTATCGTAGGCGCAATTTTACATTTTATCGTAATCTACCAGTTGATTAATTAGGGCGCGCTGCCAAA
>DDVI01000013.1 GCA_002345205.1 Bdellovibrionaceae bacterium UBA2316
GCAACAATTTTTAATATCTCCATCCAATTTTCCTTCTTAGTTTTCAGTACCTAAAAAAAGCCCAATCGGGCTCAGTAGTTATTTAATTTAATTCTAGAAAGAGTCTTTTGCCGACATTTCAGATTATTTCGAAGTATTTCATAGTTTGGTGACATCGTGGTGACACGATGGTGACACGCCAAAAGCAACCCAAACAAAGCCCAACAGGTCTATTTGCAATCAAAGAACCAACCAAAACCTGGGAGGTTTTTATGTATAGTCTTTTAATCAAACTCATGATCCTGAGTGCATTACTTCAGCTAGGGATCAGTACCCACAAATTCGCAACCTGCAACTCAAGGGGTTGCGCCAGTCGTATCGAAAAAGCATCCCGTGATGTTTTAAAGATCGATTGGAAACCTATTTCTGTATTTCCAGAAGAGGGTCGGCGTTTTCGCTGACCCTCTTTTTTAGATTTTCGTTCGGTTGAGTCTCAAGGCATTACCAATGACTGAGACAGAACTTAAACTCATTGCCACACTTGCGATCATTGGACTTAATAGTAAGCCAAAGAATGGATATAAGAGACCGGCTGCCACTGGAACCCCTAAAAAATTATAAACAAATGCAAAAAATAAGTT
Organism: Bdellovibrionaceae bacterium UBA2316; assembly: GCA_002345205.1. Taxonomy (GTDB): domain Bacteria; phylum Bdellovibrionota; class Bdellovibrionia; order Bdellovibrionales; family Bdellovibrionaceae; genus UBA2316. Next base: position 621 of record DDVI01000013.1, read on the forward strand.
CTCTCTAATATTTTTCATCGTAGCTTTACTCAAATTTATGGATTTTACGATACCCAAAAGATCGCCTTTCACAAGCGTAACTCCTGCGCTCTGAATGGCTACATCTGTACCATGTCCCATAGCTATACCCACATTTGCAAGAGCAAGGGCTGGAGCATCGTTTACGCCGTCACCAGCCATAGCGACTTTTTTTCCTTGCGCTTGAAGTTTTTTAATCACATCACTTTTTTGGTGTGGCAATACTTCAGCTTCAAAACTATCAATACCAAGTTTATTTGCGACTAGCTGAGCAGTTGTTTTGTGATCGCCCGTGAGCATGATCACTTGAATATTTTGTTTTTTTAGAGCTTTTATTGTCTCAAATGTCGTAGCTTTAATGGGATCAACTACACCAAACAGAGCAACAATTTTATTGTCTCTTGCCATATACATAACGGTTTGGCCTTCGCTCCTATAGTTTTCAACAATTGTTGAAACAGAGGAAGTATCTACGTTATTATCTTGCATGAGTTTTTGATTGCCGATGGCATACACGTGATCGTGATACTGACCCTTGATTCCTTTACCAGTGATCGATTGAAAATCTTCTACTTTGTCTAAAAGATTTATGCCTCTATCTTTGATGCCTTTAACAATTGCCTGTGCAAGTGGATGCTCGCTGGCTTGTTCTAAAAGTCCTGCGACTTTTAAAACTTCAGCTTCATTAGCACTATCAAAAATATCCACAGAGACTAATTTTGGTTTCCCTTCAGTCAAAGTTCCCGTTTTATCTACAACAAGAGTGTCTACTTTTTCTAAAATTTCTAAGCTCTCTGCATTTTTAATAAGTATTCCGTTTTGCGCACCTCTTCCTGTTCCCACCATGATCGACATAGGTGTTGCAAGACCTAAAGCGCAAGGGCAAGCAATTATAAGTACTGCAACAGCATTAACAATTGCATGAGTGAGTTTTGGATCAGGCCCCCAAACACTCCATACAGCAAAAGTCAAAATTGCTACGACAATCACTCCAGGAACAAAGTAAGATGAGACAAGATCAGCAAGCTTATGAATAGGAGCTCTACTTCTTTGCGCCTCACTTACCATTTTTACTATTTGAGAAAGCAAAGTATCTGCACCCACTTTTTTAGCAATAATCACCAAGCCACCAGTCCCATTTACAGTACCACCCGTGACTAGAGAGTCGTTTTCTTTCTCCACAGGAATCGCTTCACCGGTAATCATCGATTCATCCACAGAAGAAGTTCCCTCTAGCACCATACCATCTACCGGAATTTTTTCTCCCGGGCGAACTCGTAAACGATCACCTACCATGACAAGCTTTAAATCAATTTCTTCTTCAGTTCCGTCAGCATTTATTTTTCTAGTTGTCTTTGGCGCAAGACCCAACAGTGCTTTGATGGCGCCACTTGTTTGACCTCTAGCTCTCAACTCTAAAACTTGGCCAAGCAGCACTAGAGCAATAATCACCGCCGCGGCTTCAAAATAAACACCTATTTCTCCGGTGTGATGGCTCTTAAAACTTTCTGGAAAAATATTTGGGAAAACTGTAGCAACGACACTATAAAAATAGGCAACTAGAGTACCCAAAGCTATTAAAGAAAACATATTTAAGTTTTTAGATCTAAAAGATTCATATCCTCGGTGAAGTAAAGGATAGCCTGCCCAAAGAACTACAGGGGTAGAGAGTAAGAACTGTAACCAATTGTATAATCCTGCAGGCAAAACTCTATACGCCTCATAACCAGGAATCATCTCAGACATTGTAGCTAGTAAAAGTGGAATTGAGAAAACAGCACTGATCTTAAATCTCTTTGAGAAATCAACTAGCTCAGGGTTTGGCCCATCTTCTAGTGACGGTTCCATAGGTTCTAGTGCCATTCCACATTTAGGACAAGATCCAGGCCCTACTTGTTGGATCTCTGGATGCATTGGACATGTATAAAGAGCTTTTGAATCATGAGGGGTAGCTTGTTTTTCATTTCCTAAATAGTTTTCAGGATTCTGACTGAATTTTTTCAAGCAACCATCGGAGCAGAAATAATAGTCCTGATTGTTGTAATTAAATTTTCTTTTAGAGGTTTTCGTATCGACATCCATTCCACAAACAGGATCTTTTATTATACTTGAATTTTTCGAGCTCTGCTTGTTAGCATCGTTGTGATGTGAATGTTTATGCCCTTTATGACTCATATCACAGTTTTCATGGAGAGTCTTATTTGACTCATCTTTAGTGTTACAACAACTATGCTTTTTCATGTGGTTCTCCTTCAAATTTATATCTGCCACAATATAGACGTAGATCTCTTTAAACTATTACAGTGTATAGTACCTTTATTTATAAAAACGTATAAACCATTAAGTTAATTAGACAATTACATACCACAAGTGCAATTTAGGCAGCCATGTTTGGTACAAGCACCACAGGTGGCCTCTAAGCTCTTCCGAAGAGCCTTCCTAGCTCTGTGCAGTTTTACTGTTAAATTGTTAAGAGTAGTTTGTTCTTCATCTGCAACTATTTGAAGGTCACTATCACCCAGGTCGACCTTACTCAATATATCGGCGTATGTGGGATTAAGAGTTTTAATTAAGTCTTTAAAGCACTCGCACAACATATCTTTTGATGCTTTATTAATAGAAGCCTCATTTTCTAGTTCAGATATAAAATCTTTAATTTCTTCAGATTTTTCTAAAACCTTTTGGTTTTCTCGAAAATAATCTATTACTGAGTTTCTCAAAATTTGATAGAACCAAGGTATTAGTGCTTCTTCGTCTTTTAAATCTTTACTTTTTTTAATCCTTTAAGAACAGAAGTTTGAAATATGTCTTCAGCAACTTCTCTGTTTTTTACTTTAGATTCTAAAAAAGAAATAAATTTCTTTTGGCTATCCAAAATGTGATTTATAATTTCTGATTCAACCTGAGGAATTACTACATCCTCAGGTTGCATAATTTTCTTCATATAAAACTACTTTTTAAAATTGTTAGTGATGTGATGAGTGATCCGTCTCTTTAGCGTCCTTAGCACCTTTGGCCCACTTTAATGGTAGGATATACTCAGCTATTCCTTCGGCTCCATCTCTTTTAACCTTAAGGGTTAATTTTCCCGATTCTTTTGAGTATCCTTTATCCGGTTTGCAGTGATAGTGATTACCACCCATAACTTCACAAGAGAAATTGACTTTCTTATTACGTTTTTGTTCTAAAATAGCATCTACAGAAGAGTTTTTAACTATTGGGTTTTTAAACTCTATATCTAACAAAAAAAGGTGAAATGAATCATCTTTTTTGTCAAAAACAATCTCTGTATGAAATACTCCCGGCATTCTAATAAATCCTCCATTTGGACCGGGCTTGTCTTCGCCATGCCCAAATGAATGGATTGAAATGAAAGAAATAATTAAAATGCAAAAATAATTTTTCATAAAAACTCCTTTAATTAATTTTATGGTTAGTTGAGTGCACTTCAAACTTTACGCTATCTCCAATAAGTGTTTGCAAAACTTCTTTTTGCTTAATTCCTTCATACCTATATTTTAAATCTCTTAATGAGGCCTCTAAAAGCTGCATTGATGCTGATTTTAAATCCGCAGAATTTTTAACACCTCGTCGATATTCACTCATGACTGTGTTCAAATAAGTCTTTGACCGCTCCTTGTTCTGTGATTCAAGATCAACTCTATTTTGTAGAGCAATAAACTTTTTGTAAACAGTCTCAAGCTCGGCTGGCAAATTTAGATCATTTTGCCTTTTCTTAAACTCAGCTTTTTGCTCCAAAGCCAAGGCCATTTGATAGTTTCCAAGATCTTTAAAACCAGAGAACAGCTCCCATCTTGCAACTACAAAATAAGTTTGCTCTGGCCCCTCTGGTTCATCCATGCCGCGTCGACCGTAGGTAGCCTTAAGAGTGATTTCAGGCAAAAATCCTCCGTAGCTTGCAGACTGTATGTGGTTTGCCTTTTTGGCTTCAAGCTCGACAACTTGCCTTTTTAGGCTCGACTGATTCAGTCGACCTTTAAGTTGGTCAATTGACTCCATAATATGGAAATGTTCTAGGGAGCCCTTAAGTTCGATGGCATCGGATGAAGTTAGTCCCAACGAAACTCTTAGTTCGTTAAGGGCTTCATTAAAATCACTTTGTATTTCCTCTAGATCAGATTTAAGCATAGATTCGTTTAAATCAAACTCAATCACATCAGCCTCCGAGGCAAGACCAGATGCCTTCTTCTTTTTTGCCGCCTGTGCAAATTTCACATTTTGTTCAAGAGCAATTTTATAAAGCTTTATAGACTCTTGTAGGTAAAGTGCTCGACTAAATTTTGTTTCGATAAGCCATTGCAATTGTTTTCTTATCTGGTCTTGTTTTAATTTTGCAATTTCTGAATCCACAGAAGTTGCACGATAGTAAAAATACTGCGAGCCAGCTAGGTCGAACTTGTACTCACCGAAGAGATTACCAAAGTTGCCAGAAATTTTCTCTGCGTCTGAATCGAATTTTTGATACCCACCCTCGATTCCAAAAGTTGGGAAAAATAAAGATCTTTCTGATTTAAGAAGGCCTTTTGTTGCATCAAGTTCAAATTCGCTGATCTTTAGTTCGGGATTGGAAGAAGTTGCCTTTGATAAAGCCTCTTTTAATGTTAGTGGTGTTGCCGCTAATGCAGATGCACTCAAAAACAAAAGTGCAATAATTAATTTGGCTATCATAAAAATCCTTTATACAGTTTTAGTTTGATTGAGGTTCAAACGGCCAACTAAATTTGTCTTGTTTTCCTGCATAAGAAACCGGTATCGTTAAACTGAATCGATACGATGCAGTTTTGTCAAACTTTAGCAAGACTGCTTCTTTCTCTACAACAACCTCAGCATTAACCAATTTCTTTTTAGCGTCCGTTAGCTGTATAGACTTTGAGTCGATCTTTGCATCTGTAGGACTAACTGGTTTTAGCTCATGAGTTAAAAAATATATTCTAACTCCCAAATCATCTTGTACTAGCTCTGCCATGAGTGCATCGCCATCTCTTAGAACGCCACCATGAGGAGCCATTTTTTGTTCGGGGCCGCGACCCTCGTGCCCAAAAACGTTAAAGCTTAAAACTAGTATTGCAAATAGAACTAATGTTTTCATAAATCATCCTTTTGGTTTTGAATTTCTAAATAATGTTCTGCGGATTTTTTTCCAAATCTATAAAATACAGCTGGAGTTACAATCATATCTAAAAATGTTGAACTCACAAGCCCGCCTAAAATCACTACTGCTACTGGGTGAAGTATTTCCTTCCCAGGCTTTCCTGCACTTAAAACTAATGGTATAAGTGCAAGCCCAGCAGTTAATGCGGTCATAAGTACAGGCACAAGTCTTTCAAGAGATCCTCGGATCACCATCTCCTTTGAAAACTTCTCACCCTCAAACTGCATAAGATGCAGGTAGTGAGAAATCATCATAATGCCATTTCTGCTTGCAATCCCGCATAGGGTAATAAAGGCAACTAATGTTGCCACTGACAAAACTCCGCCACTCATAAAAACTGCCGCAACACTTCCTATCAATGCCATTGGGACATTGAGCATAATTTGAAAGGCAATAAACATAGATTTAAAGTGGGAATAGAGAACTATAAATATAGCGATAAGCGACAAGGTTCCTAAAAGAAGAATCAATTTTGAGGCTGACTGCTGACTTTCAAATTGACCACCGTAAGTTATAAAATAACCTTCTGGTATTTGTACTTTTTCTGAAATCTTCTTCTGCACTTCTGTAACTAGGCTATCTAGGTCTCTGCCAGAAGAGTTCGCAGAGACAACGATTCTCCGTTGCATGTTTTCACGATTAATAAGATTTGGACCTTCAGATTTATAGATATCAGCAACTTGTTCTAACGTAACTTTGGTTCCATCAGGTAAAATCTTAATTACAGTTTTCTTCATCGCCTCAGGATCAGATCTAGACGCTTCATCAAACCTCATAAATACATTGAAAAATCTTTGCTGGTCTAGAATTTGCCCAACAACTTCACCGTTTAGTGCCATCTCAAGGTTTTTGATCATCTCACCTGAGACAATTCCAAACTTTGCAGCTTCTTCTCTCAGCACCTGAATCTTAACCTGCGGAATTAAAACTTGCTGTTCAACCTGTAAATCAACAATGCCTTCAACCTCTTTCATCGCATTGTATATCTCGGCAGCTTTTCCTCTTAGAGTTGGAAGTTGAGGGCCAAATACTTTAATAGCAATTTGTGCCCGGACGCCAGAAAGTAGATGGTCCAATCTGTGTGAGATGGGTTGTCCCACAGAAATAAAGGCGCCTTCTAGGCTACCAAGTTTTTCTCTTATTTCTTCAAGAACGATTTCTTTTTCACGGCCTTCATTTTTAAAATCTACATCGATTTCAGAACTATGCACGCCTTCCGCGTGCTCATCAAGCTCAGCTCTACCTGTCCGACGAGCTACGGATTTTACTTCAGGTACTGAGAGAATCAAATTCTCAGCTTCTGTGCCCACTCTATTGGACTCTTCTAGTGAGACTCCAGGAGGTAGAATCACACTAATAGTAGCTGTTCCTTCATTAAATTTAGGAAGAAAATCTTTTCCCATGAAAGGGGTTGTTGAGATACTTAAAGAAAAAAGAATAAAAGTAAATACAATAGCCGGAAAAGGCTTATCTAATACCTTGCTCAATATTTTTGTGTCCATTCGCTTTAGAAAGGATACAAATTTCCCTTCGGCTTCATGTTTTAAGAAGTCAGCCTTTGTTAATAAGTAAGAGCACATAACTGGAGTTACAGTTAGAGCCACCAAAAGGGATGATAAGATTGAAACAATGTACGCAATCCCTAGCGGTACAAATAGACGCCCTTCGATCCCACTGAGATAAAATAGTGGAACAAAAACTAATACAACAATGATAGTTGCTAGAACAATAGAACTCCTCACTTCACTTGAGGCTTCAAAAATAACCCGCAAAATGGGTTTCGGATTGCCTAGCTTTGAGTTTTCTTTAAGTCGCCTAAAGACGTTTTCTACATCTACAATCGCATCATCTACAAGCTCGCCAATCGCAACAGCTAAACCACCAAGTGTCATAGTATTAATACTTAATCCAAAAAATTTAAATACTATGGCTGTGACTACAAATGAGAGAGGTATTGCCGTGAGGGTAATTGCAGTGGTTCTAAAATTTAGTAAGAAAATAAAAAGTACTATAGCAACAAAGATCGCACCATCTCTTAAAGCTTCTTCTACATTCGAAATCGCATTGTCGATAAAATCAGCTTGTTTAAAAAGATTTTTTTCAACAACTATGTCTTTAGGAATAGTTTTCTGCATTTCTTCAAATGCTTTTTCGATCGCTTTAGTAAGTTCAATTGTGCTTGAGCCAGGCTGCTTTTGTATGCTGAGAATAACAGCTGGCTGTCCATTTACACTTCCATCGCCGCGCTTAACCTGTGATCCGATTTTTACTTCAGCAATGTCCTTAACTAATACAGGGCGACCGAGATGAAGTCCAACCACAGATGTTTCTAATTCTTCGATATTTCTAATTTGGCCAATATTTCGGATAAGATATTCTTTTTTATCTAAATCAATGAAACCACCTGTTGAATTTAGACTTACTGATGAGAGTGCTTTTTCTACATCCTCTAAACTAAGTTGGGTACGACTGAGTTTATCCACAGAAATAAGTATTTGATATTGCTTAACTCCGCCGCCGATTCCAATAACTTGCGATATGCCAGGGATACTCATGAGCCTCGGCCTAATTGTCCAATCAGCAATGGTTCTGACGTCCTGAGGTGGTGTGATTCCTTCTTTTGAATATAAGCCTACAAGTTGGATTTCACCCATAATGGACGAAATTGGCCCCATAACGGGAACAATTCCTGGGGGCATTTTGTCTTGCACTAATGAAAGCTTCTCCGCAACTAGTTGTCTATTTCTAAAGATCTCTGTGCCCCAATCAAATTCGACATAAATGATAGAAAGACCAACGCCCGAGCTAGACCTAACCCGCTGCACACCAGGCAAGCCATTCAATACAGTTTCTAAGGGAAGTGTAACTAGAGTTTCAACTTCTTCTGGAGCCATGCCGCCTGCTTCGGTCATGATATTCACGGTGGGCCTATTCAGATCTGGAAATACGTCTACCGGCAGCTGGGTGATAGTTATCGCGCCGTAAACTGTTATAAGAGCAGTAATGCTGACAACTAGAAGTCTATTTTTAAGTGACCACGAGATTATATGATTTAACACAGATGCACCTCTATAGCTTCATTTACGGTTTGACCTTTAATTTTGTGACAAGATACTTAGAAAATTATCAAGCTTTATCAAACTACGTATCAATTTGACATCATACTGGGGGGGAGTATATTGTCAAGGCTCTATTATCGGGAGGATTTATGAAACCAAAAGGATCTAAACAGCATAGAACCCACGCTAGTCATGCAACTGTACTACCAGGGCTCAAAAGAGCTCAGGGTCAAATTGGTGCAGTTTCGAGGATGATTGAGGCTCATGAATACTGCCCAAATATTATTCAACAGTTAAGAGCTGCTATTTCTGCATTGCGATCACTTGAGGCTCACATATTGCAAAATCATTTGGAGCATTGTGTGCATGACGCCATGGAATCAAAGAATCGAAAAGAAGTTGAGGTAAAAATTAAAGAATTAATTCGATTGTTTAAGAATAAATAAAATGACAAATGACCATTTCAGACCGTTTCAAGTCATTTCATTCCATCCAATTTTTTTTCGAAAATATTAAAAATCAAAGCCTAGGAAAATTAAATATTTACCCATTTTTGCCGATTGTCGGCATCGGACCTTCAATACTGCCGACATTTTTTCATCACTGTACCTAAGAAACTTTCTCTAGAAATTCGCAAAGTTCAGTTAATAATTACTAATGAAATTTCATTATGACTTTTAGTTGAACCAATCACAGAATTGGCTTCTACCGTTTTTACATATCGCAATTTCAATTCGAAGTAGACCTTTCGAGATCGTCAATCAGAGCTTTCATTTCTCCTATTTCTTTTTTCTGCGTTTCGATAATTCCGTCTGCGAGTTTTCGGACTCTTGGATCTGAGATATGAGCTCGTTCACTTGTCAAAATCGCAATAGAGTGATGGGGAATCATGGCTTTCATCCATGAAATGTCACTGACCGTTGCTTGGCTTCGCACAAGCCATAGTGATACTAAAAACACACCCACAGAACAGAAAAAAATTATCTTATTCAACTTTTGGTTGGTGTACATCTTAATCATGAAAGAAAGCATTATGAAGGTCATCGCTGCTCCCATTATCATCGCCATATAGAGACGCGTTTGACTGAAAAACACATGATCAATTTGAAAAATATTTAGATACATTAGCCCCAACATCATAACTGTCGATGTAAATATACACAATAAACCAAGCCAGAAAAAAAATGAAGGGACAAAGCAATAGCGAATAGTAAGGATTAATTTTTAGAATTTCATGAAATCCATTTTCTGCATAGTGAAACAATTTTGCGTACCCAACAGAAACAAGAGCGGTAACAACTGAAGAAATCCATAACCCAATAGTTTGATAGTTATCAGGATCGGAAAAAAAGCCCTTTAATTTATTCGAAATTCGTTTAGGAAGTTTAGATAAAAAGACATCAATTTTTGAGTTTCTTAAAAGTTCTATTGGCCTCATAAAATTTCAGACCAAGACGGGCTAATCGAAAATGCCGCATTAATTTGACCAACGTGAGAATACGCCTGCGGAAAATTTCCCGCCTGCATTTTACTTCCTGGAAGAAAATGCTCAGAGAAAAGACCTAACGAGTTCGCAGAAAGCATTACATTTTTCATTGTAGTTTTTGCTTTTTCCAGCTCACCTATTCTTGCTAATGCCTGAATTAACCAAAAAGAACAAATTAAAAATGCCGACTGGGGGCGACCAAAATCGTCTTTTCTAATATATCGATATAGAAAATCTCTGTAGGAATCATCTTCCCCCAACTTCAAACTAGATTGAATTTGCATCACTGTTTCCCTAACTATTTGATCATCTGGAAATCTCAAATTAGATATCTGTAGAAGTGAGGAGTCGAAGCTTGAATCACTTGGGCCATTGCGAAGTGAGTTTTCAACAACGGCGTTACGAATTGCATTTTCTGCCGCTAACTTTGCGCTCGATAAATCAAATCCAATAGTTTTCAAAAAACCACGCTCGCGGATTTTCTCAAGTCGATCGATACCGGCCCAACACATGAGATTTGAAAAAGAATGTTCTCTCCACCCGTCCCTAATCTCCCAAAGTCCGGCGTCAGGTTTAGAAATATTTTGCGCACAAAATTTCCCAAGGTGAGCCAAAAGCCGTTCATGATCTTTTGTTCTTAAATGGTGGAATCTTTCATCTAGAAAAATCGGCGCTAAGGTTAGAATCATTTCGCCGTAAAGGTCATTTTGAACATGCTCTGCCGCTTGATTTTCACTTCTTACAGGCTGGCTTCCATGAAACCCAGACCAATTTGAATGTATTGTTTCTGGGATTGGCAAAGTCTGATCCAATCGATAAACCGGTCTAAGCCTATCTCTTGAATGATCGTGGCGCTCAGCGATACTGATCAAAAATTTAATGAATCCTTCCATCTCTTCAAAATGTCCAAGGTTATGAAAAGCAGAAAGCACGTAATAAGTATCTCTTAACCAACAAAATCGATAATCCCAATTTCTAACTTCGCCTCGTTCCTCCGGCAAACTCGTTGTTAATGCTGCCAAAATTGCACCGGTATCCTCATAGCAATGCAATTTAAGAATCAGCGCCGAACGTATAGTTTCCTTTTGATAAAGACTTGGAATAGAGCAATGCTTTACCCACATGTTCCAGTAATCTATTGTTAGAGTCAAAAACCGCTCACTCACGTCTACAATATCGTCTTCGATCCCCAAGCTCCAAGTTAAACCAAAATAAAGCGGCTCAGATAACATGAAATAAGTTTCTTCACATAAATACGTCAAAGGCATGTTTGTTAGTAACCGAACATGATCTTCACGCAAATCGAATCTTAAATGACTGTTGCCACGAATTGATTTCACTTGAGATTTTGACCACCCATCGATCGGTCGACACTTAACTCGAATTAACGGATTTCCTTGGAGCGGTTTTACAATTCGAAACAATGAGTTCGGTCGATAGATTCGGCCATGCTGATAGAATCTTGGACAGAAATCTACAATTTCAAACTGACTGCCGTCCGGATTAGCAATAATAGTTTTTAATATATTTGTATTTGGCAAATAACTTTGGCTACCGGTACTGTTTTCCATCCCTTCGATTGAAAAACTTCCCCCGTCGGGATCTAAAATTTTTCCAAAAACTGGCGGGCTATCTGGCCTAGGAAAACAAAGCCAATCGATTGAACCGAGTTCACTCACAAGCGCTGATGCCTGACAATTTCCTATTAGTCCATATGGGTACATGTGTCACTCTTCCGTTAAGAATCTAATCATTGCCGATCAAATTATACATTTTTGTATACTTTGATTTTATATGAAAGTATATTGCGTAAATAATGAGATTGTCACTACGTTTTATCTTGCCTTTGATTTTCGCCTTGGGAATAGTCGCTTACGCGATCATTCCTCTTGCGGATTCACTTATTTTTAAGAAATGGTTTACTCGCGATATTGAAATTAGGGGCAAATTGATCGTATCTACTCTTCAGGACTCGATAATTTCCATTATAGAACAACCCACAGATGCCGATTCAAAAATTCAGAAAGTATTCGGTCGAGCTATTCAAGACGAACGCCTCTATGCATTAGCTTTTTGCAATCTGAAACACCAGATCGCATACAAAACGCAAACTTTTCCCAAAGAAATTACGTGTGAAACGAATCAAAACTCCGTTGAGCCTACAAGCGAAATTATAAATTTACCGAAAGGCCCTCTTCATATCGCCTATCACTCAATTGACGACTCAGGTAAACATTTTGGACGGCTTGTTTTGGTTCACGACATAAGCTTTCTCGAAAAACGCAGCTCGGACACGAAAGCTTACATTTTCTATCTTTTCATTGCACTCGGCGCAGTGATATCCCTCATCACAGTGTTTATTGCTCAATTAAGTTGGCGTGGTTGGGTGAAAGGAATGAGAGCTATTTTAAAGGGCGAAGGCTTAATGCGGCCCAACTCTCAAACAGAGTCGGCGGAGCTAAGTCCAATAGTGAAAGATTTGAGGCTGTTGATTCAGGACCTTGATACCGAAAGACGCACTAGAGATGTGAGTAAAACAAGTTGGGATGCCCGCAGCCTGAAAGAGATTTTAAATAGCGAATTAATGGGCGACGAAGTTTTAATTATATCTAACCGTGAGCCTTATATTCATGTGAAAAGAAATGAGAAAATCGAAATCCAATTTCCCGCAAGCGGCCTTGTTACTGCGCTAGAGCCAATTATGAGATCCTGCTCTGGCACGTGGATCGCCCACGGAAGCGGAAATGCGGATCGAGACGTTGTGGATAAAAATGACCGAGTACGAGTTCCACCAAATGATCCATCTTATCAAATTCGCAGAGTATGGCTTACAAAAGAAGAAGAACAAGGTTACTACTATGGATTTTCCAATGAAGGCATTTGGGCACTTTGCCATATTGCTCATGTCAGGCCTATTTTTCGCTCATCCGATTGGGCTCAGTATGTCGCAGCTAATGAAAAATTCGCAAATGCCGTTGTACAAGAAGCAAAAACCGATGACCCCGTTGTTTTAGTTCAAGACTATCATTTAGCACTGCTGCCTAAACTGATTAAAGAACGCTTACCCAAAGCAACGATAATTACTTTTTGGCATATTCCATTTCCCAATCCGGAAGTTTTTGGAATTTGCCCTTGGCGTGACGAGCTTCTCAGCGGGCTACTAGGCAGCGATATACTTGGATTTCATACCCGTTTTCACTGCAATAATTTTTTAGATACAGTAGATCGCTTTATTGAAAGCCGAGTGGATCGCGAAACGTCTACTGTAACAAACAAAGGACAGCTAACGTCTGTCGATAGTTACCCGATCTCAATCGAATATCCGGCTAAATGGATGGATACACAAAAACCAGTACTGGAATGCCGACAGCATATTCGAAAGCTTAACAATCTTCCACAGAGTTTATTTATTGGCATCGGCGTAGATAGGCTCGATTACACTAAGGGCATTCTGGAACGCTTTATGGCAGTAGAACGTCTTTTTGAACTTGAACCCAAGTGGATTGGCAAATTTTCTTTTATTCAAATCGCAGCCCCCTCAAGATCATCCATTCCTCAATACCAACACTTTGAATCGGATGTTCGCGCGCTTGCGATAAAGATAAATAACAGATATGGCCAGGAAGGATACTCACCCATAATTTTAAAAGTAGAGCATCACGACCCGCAGCAAGTCTATGAATATTATCGTGGCTCTGAAATCTGTTTCGTTAGCAGTCTTCACGATGGAATGAATCTTGTAGCCAAAGAATTTATAGCCAGCAGAGATGACGAGCAAGGTGTATTAATATTAAGCCAATTTACAGGCGCTTCTCGTGAGCTACTAGAGGCATTAATTGTAAATCCATACAATATTGATCAATGCGCCGCTGCCCTGCACGTTGCACTCGAAATGCCTAAAGAAGAACAACGAAATAGGATTCGAAGCATGAGAGGTTTAATTCAAGAATTTAACGTCTATCGATGGGCCGGTAGAATGCTACTAAGTGCTGGTCGGCTAAGAAAAAGAAAACGACTTTTCGGACACATTAAAGACTTTAGCATTGGGATATTAAAGCGATGATACCTCTATTTAATAAGGATGGCCTTGTAGTACTAGAATCTCTTTCTTTTACTAACACTCTGTATGCTTTTGATTTTGACGGTACACTTGCAAAAATTGTCCGCGAACCGTCCTCTGCAAAAATGAATTCAGAGACTCATAACTTAATGGCTCAGCTCTCAAAGCTTGTTCCCGTCGCTATAATATCGGGAAGAAGCGTGCAAGATCTAAAAAAACGAGTTGCATTTAAACCCAAATTTTTAATTGGCAACCACGGCATAGAAATTCATGGAAACGGAAATTTACATCTGGCATCAGCGAGCACTATGTGCACAAAGTGGTTAGATATTCTAAAAAAAATTGAATTTAGTTACGGAATCGAAATTGAAGATAAAAAATTCTCTCTGTCCATTCATTATAGAAAATCACGTAAAAAATCAAATGCCCGAATAGAAATTAAAAAAGCCCTAGAAAAGCTAGAACCAAAGCCTCAAATACTGTTGGGAAAATGCGTATTTAATATTGTCCCCACCGGAGCGCCTCACAAAGGCACAGCGCTTTTGCGCTTACTGAATGACGCTAATATTAAACATGCTTTTTATATAGGCGACGACGACACTGATGAAGATATTTTTAGTCTACCATATCAATCGGGCCAAATTTTTACGGTTAGAGTTGGCGAGAAAAAAAAATCCAACGCCAGCTACTTCATCAAAAGCCAACGAGAGATTAACAAAATTCTTAAACTACTAATAAAGTATCATCAACCACACTCCAGCTCGAAAGGAATGGAAGGTACAGTATGACAACGGAAAGTCGACCTCTTCAATTGCTGTTTAAATTTGGTAACTTAATACATAATTTAAATAAAAAATCTGAAAAAGAAATAGGGATTAGTCTTGCGCAATGGTCAGTACTAAAACAACTAATCGATATGCCTGGAACGTCTGCATTCAATTTAGCGCAATCTGTTGGCGTTCACCCAAGCACACTGTCTCAAACTCTTAAACGTCTCGAAAAGAAGAATTTCTTATACTTAATTGAGGACCCAAAAGACTCAAGGAAGAAACTAATTTCAATTACAAAAGTTGGGAAAACGGCCTTAGAGTCCTTTGAAAATAACATCAGGCCGTTTTCCGAAAAGCTTTCAGTTTTTGAAAAAGATATTGATAACCTATCGGCTTTTCTAGACACAAACGAAAAAACTAATTCTTGGTAGCGACGGAACCTTCAAGCTTTAGACACTCAAATCCGCCGTTTTTAAGGTTTTCTTCTACTTTGGACCGTATCCGTTCACAATGATTTAGTCCCTTTTTTGAAGACGCAATCTCGGAATTCTTTCCAAATTTTGAATACATTAATATGCACCCAACCGGTGATTTCTTTTCAATTTCTAAAAATCGAGAGTCCTCTGCATTCTTGCAAATCATTTTGTTTTCATATTTGCTCACCTGCTTTTCAGGAGCTATTGGCGGGACTGTCGGAGCCGCCGTTACGAAGGGAGCCGGGGCAGTGGCAGAAGTTGAAGCATCCTTCTTGTTCGGGCTTGAACAAGCAGACATAAATCCACAAATACAAAACAAAATAACTAGAAACCTTGCACGCATATTTTTCTCCTTCGAATTTACATTTTCAACTAGGATGACTTATATAACTATACTTTGCAAACCGACTGACTTTTTTGTTCTCAAAATTGGAACCAATAAAAAGTCAATCTTTTCAACACAATATGCGGGATATACATTTCTAGACTCGAAAATAACTTTCTTTTTAACTTCGGAAATAGTGATTAATTTAAATAAACTTATTAATATTTATATATATGAACTCAAATCACAAAGCTGAAGAAAGGTTTCTAAAAGAATCTATCCGCGTACTTATAGTAGAGGACGAAGAAAAACTCCTGACTTACTTAAAAGGACTTCTAAACGAAGAAGAATTTTCCACGTTTTCGTGTTCTTCCTTTTTTGAGCTCGAGACTTTAATAGAAATACCAATGTCACGATTTGACATCATAATTTTAGATCGCTTACTACAAGGCAAGGATTCTGGAACATTGTTAAGTAAGATTAAATACTGTTTTTCCGATGCCAAAATACTTATTTTATCAGCCATAAATACCCCTTCTGAAAAAGCGCTTTTGCTAGACAGTGGCGCTGATGACTATCTTGCAAAGCCCTTTGATGGCGAGGAATTAGTCGCTCGTGTGCGTGCGCTCTTAAGAAGAAACTATCACTCCATAAAGTTGGGTGATGTCTCGCTAAATTCAATAAGTAGAACAATGACTATAAGCCAAAATGAAATTTCGTTAACGAATAAGGAATTTGATTTATTAAAAACTCTGATTCAAGCACCGGGGAAAATTTTCAATAAAACACTTCTGAACTCGCAGGTTTGGGAGGTATCTTCGGACGTAGATAGTAATGTTGTAGAAGCAACTATTACAAAATTACGTAGAAAGTTAGTAGACGCAGGCTCATCAGTTTCAATCAAGAACATTCGCAATCGAGGCTACTGGATTGAGGAATAGATTTTTCTTTATTATTCTTACAACGCTTGTTTTCTCTGCCATCGGTATAAATTTGGTTCATGTGAAGTTTTTCAAAAGTCAGCGATTGAAATTAATCGACAAGCAAATTATGGAAAGCTCTACGGCATTATTGGAATCCGTAGAATTCAAAAATTCTGTAACAAATATCAATACAATCGAGGATACTATTTCGATGGTATTAAAAGGCGCCCGAATCGGAAAAATTTTTGTGCTTAGAAGTCCTAAATCTGAAATTGTATATCAAAGCTTCAATGTTGGATTGCTACAGACCGAAATTCCAATTCAAAGCGAATGGGTGGCGGTAGAGACCGAAAATGAATATGTTCGAGTAAGAAATATACCTTTATCCGACGACTCTCCATTAATCTTGCAAGTGGGACTCGTATTGGATAGAAATTTCTTAAATTGGGAAATTATTGATAGTCGAGTCATTGGATACGTTTCAGGAATCGTCGTTGTGCTCTTTCTAGCATCTGTATTACTAACTTTAATTCTACTTTCTCCTTTAAGACTACTAGTGACACATTTACAAGAATCAACGGCCCATTTGATATACAGAAGAGACATTCATCAACTTCCCAGCCGACTACTTAAGTATACCGCCGGATTTTGGGCAAAATCAGATGAGTTTTCTGATCTTCTCAATACAATTAAAAAAC